>NZ_SGTV01000025.1:0-44315 GCF_005435035.1 Halorubrum sp. SD690R
AACTTGATCAAGAACTTGGGAACCGCCTGTTTGACACACTCGACGATCTCCGTGAGGCTGCTCTCTCTGCACTCGACCGGGTCGAAATCCCAGATGTGTTTACGTATTTATGTCCGTGAGTATGAATGACAACGTGATTAACGTCAATGGTCCAGCACTAGAGATGCTTAATGTACAAAGAGACGAACTGCTCGGATCATCTGCGCCAGAGACGATTCCTAAGTACGAGGCATTTCCAGATTCTGGAGTATTTGAAGACTTCCTTACGATACAAACCCACTCAGGTAAGCGGGACTTCAAGATCAAAACTGTCGAGATTACCACACAGCGAGGGCAGGTCATTGGGAGCATGGTGACGTTACAGGACGTGACTGAGTTCTTGCGCCAAGAACAGCGTCTACAGGTTCTCAATCGCGTGCTTCGCCACAACATCAAGACAGAAACTAACCTGATACTTGGGTATAGCGAGGACCTGCCGACGGAAGCAGCCGAGCGCGTAAAACAAAGCGCATTTCAAATCGATGAGTTAGGACAGAAAGGTCGCGAGGCAATCCGGCTTTTCAGTCGCGCTCGAGAAGAATCCGACGTCAGATCGATAGAGATGATACTTAAAGAGCGGCTGAGAGAGGTTAGATCACGCTTTTCCGACGTTACATTCGAGCTTCAGTGTCCTGACCAGGATGTACCCGTCGATGTGCTTGTTAGTCCAGTGCTTTCGAACGCTATCGAAAACGCTGCTGAACACAATACCAGTGACAGTCCACATGTTGAGATTGTCGCCAGCGTAGGCGAGCAGGTACAGATCGAAATCCGCGATAACGGGCCGGGGATACCCGAGCACGAACTATCCGTACTTTCTGAAAGAACCGAATCTGTGCTTCACCATGGAAGTGGGCTCGGGCTCTGGATCATCAAGTGGGGAACCGATCTCCTCGGCGGTCGTGTCCAGTTTGGCGAAAATGAGGTGACCGGAACTGTCGTCAGCATCTCACTCCCACGAAAAGAGCCGTCAGCGAACTAGAGCGGAAACGTGGGATGAGACTGTTCGTCTGTCCGATCACGAGACGTCTACCTTAGACAGACGTGTTCATGACCTCTGCGAGTTCGCGGTCAATTTGTTTGACCTGCCGGGTTAGCCCCGCGACCATCTCTGTTTGATTGTCGTTTTCGTCAGCAATCTCTGTGACTTCTTCACTCACGAGGGCAGCCCGTTCAGAGACATCGTCGACAGCGCTCGATATCCCTTCGGCCACGCTCGCCTGCTCATCCGTTGCGTCTGCGATCTCGGTGATCCCGCTTTCGGTTTGCTCAACCACCGTTAGAATCTGTTTCTGGTTTTCGAGGAGGCCTTGGATGTCGTCTCTCGCGGACTGGATCTCGGCGTTTCCTGCTCTTACTTCGGTAGTCGCCGTCGCAGCCTTCTCTTTGATTCTTGCGACGATTTCTTCGATCTCGTCAGCTTGATCTTGTGAGCGATTGGCGAGGTTCTTCACCTCGTCGGCGACGACCGCGAACCCATCACTGTCGCTGCGTGCCGCTTCGATGTTGGCGTTCAACGCGAGCATGTTCGTCTGTTCGGCGATATCGTTGATCACGCCGACGAGCTCTTCGACTTGTTCGATCTCGTTTTTCAACTCAGCGACGTCGTCTGCGACCGAAGCTGACTTCTCGGCTGTGTCGTCCACTTGGTCGATAACCTCCCCCGCGGTGTCGACGGACTCTTCGGCGAGGGTTCTCGATTCCGCGCTTTGGTTGCTGACTTCCTCGGCACTGGACGCAATCTCTTCGATAGTGGCGCTGAATCCGGAGATCTCGCCTTGGGTACTCTCGAGCTCGGCTGCTTGCTCGTCGACGAGCTGGCTGATTTCATTCGAGCGATTCGCAACTTCGGTTGTCGACTCGCTCAGCTGTTCCATGGATGTCTCGACATTGTCCGAGAGCTCTTCTTGGAGGTCGGCGAGCGTCTCCCGCTGTTCGACGACGGTGGTGACATCGAAGAGCAACTCGACAGCCCCAACGACCTTGCCAGTGGGTGTCTGTATCGGGGTTCCGATCGCGCGGGCGTGTGCTTTCGTGCCGTCCGGTCGTTCTGCGGATCGGAACTGGTCTTCACGGAGGGGGGTTCCAGTACGGAGGACTTCTTCGGCGAGGGTCTCATCTTCGCCTTCAGTGCCGAAGACATCGTATGCGTTCATGCCGACGGCTTTGCTTGCGGGAAGGCCGAGGAGGTCGGCTGTTGCGGTGTTCCACTGGGTGATGTCACCATCGGCGTCGACGACGAATGCTGCTTCAGGAAGGTCCTCGATGAACTGCTCGAACGACTGTCGCCAGAAGTCCCCGCCAGATTCGGCGCTACTCTCTTGTAGCTGGTCGTTGTCTGTGGCTGCGGCCATATCGGGAGGCGTCTATCGGGGTTGATATGGGTTTTGACTGTATTACTATATTTGATAGAGATGTGTAACAAATCCGCCTCATACGATGATCATGAGTCTTATATCACCGCCTATTTTACCAGCTGTTGACATCCTCCCCGCGCTAAAGCGCGAGGATTCCTCCGTTGGGGGTTCGGCTACCGACCCACGGAGGCAACTTGCGGGTTTGTGCGCACTTCTTTGGGACTTTCGTGAGGGTGTGGTTTCCCCGACCAGTCGTGGTCGTCCCACTCGAATCGCACGGGCCGTGCCATCGGCCTGATTTCGGTATCGCTGTTTTCTCGAAGGAACGTCTCTGACGCCGTGAGGTCGGCGTGTCCCTCGAAACCGCACGGACACGTCAGCGTATCCTCATGGCGAACCGTCTCCTCGTGGTCGCCACACTCGGGACACATCTGACTCGTCCACGCTTCCGACTCGACTTCGAGAGAGATGCCGTATTCCTCACAGACACACGCGAGACGATGGATGAACTTCTTGAACGCCCAGAAGTTGTGCGTCTTCTCGTTCACCCTGACCGACCAGTGCGTGTCCAGCACGTCGGTCAAGTCGCCCACGTACACCGTTGCCACGCCCTCGTCGTACAGCCGTTCAACGAGGTCACGCACCAGCGCGTTCTGTGCGTGGTCACGGCGCTTCGTCCGCTGTCGGTACAACCGTCGAATCCGTTTGGAACTGTAGCATCCCTCTCGGAGTTTCGACTGTAGGCGGGCGATTTCGTCGGTCGTCTCGCGGAACCGTCCGAACAACTCTCGACCGTCGTAGAGGTACTGGTTCCCAGTAGTCGTGGAACAGGCGACGAGATTGTTTGCGCCAACGTCGAGGGCGGCTTCGTGAGAAGCCAGTGGTGAATCCAGTCGAGAATCAGGCACGGTGACTGGTTGGAAGGCCCTGAATGTGTCACTAACCTCGTCGTACTCAAGTTCCAGACGGCCCTGTTTGCCGTCCCACTTCGGGTTGCCTCGGACTTCGAGGCGGAGTCGTTCGTGGTAGCCGAGTCCGTATTCGTCTTTCAGTTCTTGACCGACAGGGATTTCGAGACGGCTGCGCTTCCCCCACTGAATCGTGTACTGGTTGCATCGGATGTATGTGCGGAGTTCGCGTCCGTCCTCTTCGTTCCCCCAGTACGACGGTGGGTTGGCGTACTCGCCTTTCTCCTTGAGGGCAAAGAACGACCGCCACGCTTCACTGTTCTTGCGCGTGACCTGTTGGACGGTCGCGCTTCCGACGACGCCGTTGTACTGTCCACGGTACTCGGAGGTTTCCCACACGTCGCCGTCGCCGAAGTAGTTCTGACGACGTTCGTAGGTCAGTTCGTTCCACAGGGAGGCTGAGGCGTCGAGTAGCCGTAGAAGGCACTTTTTGTCGTTCTCGGTCTGTGGCACGACCTCGAAGGTGTTGACGCGCTTCATTCGTCCTCACCCTCTTGTTCAGCGATGTATCGTTCGACAGCGCCTTTCGATGCGCTCCCCGCCGTACCGACGTAGTACGAGCGAGTCCACTTCACGCGGTCGTCGTACCGCTGGTTATACTTCCGCGCCGAGATGCCCTTCACCCAGTTGACGATGAGTGATGGGGCGTTCTTGGGTGGACTTCCGATGAACAGGTGTACGTGGTCTGGCATGACCTCGGACTCGGCCAGTTCAAGATCTTTGTTTTCACAGATTTCCGCGAAGATGGTTTCGAGACGTTCCTTCGTCTTCCCCGTCAGGTGCGAACGCCGATATTTCGGCACGAATACTATGTGGTAGTAGAGTTCGTATTTCGCGTGACGGGTACTCTTTACCATCTATGTATACTATCTGGTCAGATGGCTTAAAAATTGCGTTGGAACCCCGTCTATGCCATCGACGGCAGTTGAATACTGTTAGTCGGCTTCATCCCCGCCCTGAAGGGCGAGGCTTTCGCCTCGAATTTTCCGTAAATTAACACTTGCTCAGTAGTATGTCGGTTTCCTCTCCGGCCTACTCGCTCCCTCCGGTCGCTCCTTGAGGCCGGAGGCTCCACCTCAAAGTATGCTGAGTATTTCAATAGAATGACAAAAAAGAATGAGCGAAATTAACGCGACTGACTACAGGCAGGACAGCCACCGTTCTGAAGATACACCGACATCTCGGTGTTGCTCCCGCATGTTTCACAAATACATTCCGTCGTAACCTCTATTTGAGGCTCTGCCCCCTGTACTTGGTTGTGGGATACAGACTGTGAGATGATTCCAGTGACAATCGTTTCTGCCTTTGTCTCGATCTGCCGTAAACTCTTAAGTCGTGAGTGGATATCATTGATCTCACGCTCGTACTCAGTATCACAATACTCTGTCAGATACGTATATATTGATTGATATGAAACCATGTCTTCGCCGACTTCGTCGATTTCTACTCCCCTACTATCGAGATCAAATCCTGTCAGCGATTTATCTCTGTCTTTGATGATCGCAGCACACTCCTCTACAAGTGATCTATCCCAGATGATACCCGCTTCGCGGAGTGCTGCATCGAGTACACGGATGTTGAAGAATTCCGCGAGTTCACGACAAGAGCGTCGGGTACTCTCGGGCTTTGTCCACTCCGCAACCATTTCGTCGCCAATGCCGTCGAGGTCGTATTTATCAATTACTCGAATAATCTTCGGTCGTGTACTTGTGGCGTTACGCATCGTTATTTGACACGGCGAGACACAGGCGCTGATTCCGCGGTTCGACGCTGGGTGTGAGTTTGGAACGGCCCCCTCCACAGAGGGTAACGTGGATTTGTGCCTCCTCTTTGGTGAGCTGGCGCTCGCAGATGGCGTCGGTTGTACGATCGCTTGCTGAGTGTCTCATTGGGACACACCCCGTGGTAAGAGGAGACGTCGGTGGTCGAGAAGCGATACGGTCGGTGCGTAGTATTGTGGTGTCATGCGTGGTTCATCGGTGATGGTTTTGAGCGCTGCGGCTGGTCGGTGGCTGTGATGAGTTGGTGCGTCGGTGATTGCGGTACAGTCCTCCCGGCGCGGTCCCCACTGGTTCACCGGAAGGGCGGTGTCAAGGGAGGTGACAGTCGGGGCGTGTTGATCCCACGTGGGGATTCGATGTGGGTGTCGCCAGCCGACTCGAAGTGGAACCCACAGGGTGGGGGCGAAACGGACTGAATGTGTTCGTGAGCGATGCGTCAACAGCGGGAGCCAGGAATGGGGGTGACCGAGGCACGGCGACGGCTGTAGTGACGGGTGACTGGGTTCGTCGGTGGTGACCCAGCGTCGGTGGCCATCTATCTGGACGGCCTGTACTCGGTCAAGCGCTTGGACAGTGCCAATCCGGCGATCATAGCTACTGGCCGCAATGTCGGCCCGCTCGAGTAACGCTGAGCGGCCGAGCGGCTCGTCGGCTCTGAGTAGGGTCGCATACAGCGCCGTCGCCGTTGGCACGAGATCGGGGCGGAACCGCGCGACAGAGAGCGTCGCCGCCGCGCGTTCAACCGCAGCCACGGTCGGAGCGTGAGACTCGTTCAGCGCGCGCAGGAGGCTCACCACGACGTCGTACGGACACGCACGCCGCGTGGAGTCCGACGGGCCGAACGAGCGCAGACACAGCCGCACAAGCCGCTGTCGCTCGCGGGGTGTCCACTGCGCGTCGTGGTTCATCGCAATCTCGTCGATCACCCGCCGGATGGCGGGGTAGGTCGTCCCGTCGACGACCGGAATCGAGAGGGTCGGGGCGGTTTCAGTTCCCTCCGCGATCGCTTCTCGCACCGAGGTGAACTCTGCGGTGAGCGCCTCTTGGATCGCATCGCGAAGGTCGGTGATGCTCGGACCCGCAAGCACCCACGACATCGTCAGATCCATCGTCGCGTCGGGCTTGACATCGTAGGGGAGCCGCCGTCGCAGTTTGGGCGGGCGCTCTTCGAACAACATGCGGTAGCCCGAGTGAACTCCGTAGACGGATTGTTTGGGCACCGTCTTCGCGAGGAACGTACAGAGCTGCCGGCGTTGCGCCGAGTTTCGCGCGAGCGCCGCGGTGTCCGGGAACCTCATTGTGGTCGTTAGATCGACGCCGATTGCGTGATACAGGTGAGTGGCCGAAGCGACCAACCCGTGGAGGTCTTCGAAGAGCTTGCTTCGGGCGGCACTATTGGTACTGCTCGTGTGTTCGCCGATCTTAGCGAGGAGCGTATCGCGGACGGTTGTAATGCGCTCACGCCACGCCGCATACGTGTGCTCGTCCTCGCTGTACCAGCCAACCTGGTGACCACGACACAGCACTCGTGGGGCGTCCTGCTCGAGATCACCCCGGTGGATTGCCTCGAATGCGCGGCCGAACCGCGACGGCGTTAGGATCTTCGAGAGCGCCTTATCACTGAGTAAGACAGCCGCGAGACGTCCCAGGGTGGCTAAGGGCCCACCCCACTGGAGGACGACCTGCGCCTCGCCGGAGGTGTGGCTCAGATACCCAACCCGGCCGTCATCGAACGGGGTTGGGGTGTCATCGACGAGCGTGACGCTATCGTCTTGGGCGGGGGTTGTGAACCGGTCGTGTAGGTGGGTTTCATCGACGGTGTCGGGCCCCGTTAGCCACTGGATGAACTCTCCGTCGGCGTCGGGGTCACCCGTCGCCGCCAGCCACTCCTCGACTGAGGGTGGGGTGTCACCTGTGGAGCCCTCCGGGCGGGGCGACACTGTACCTGTAGACTCGTGAGTGGTCGCAGTAAGATCGTCAGTCAGTCGACGTTGTTCGGGGTGGACGAGGTCGCCGGCAGCGTCGAGATACCCAGCCACGGCCGTCTGACCGCGTTCAGAGAGTGTGACGCTGTGGTGAGTACCTCGACGGTCGACATCGACGAGCCCACGCGTCTCGAGATCAAGGACGTACCGGCTGACCGTCCCTGCCTCAATGTCGATCGCATGATCATGTTCGAGATCCTGGTAGGTTCGCCCGGTGGTGGCGTCGAGATTGGTGAGGAGGCGTCGTTTCCCCGGTGTGTGTTCGAGCCCATCGAGCGCTTGCCAGGCAGGGTGGCACTCGTCGGTGGTCGGCTCGTGAGACTGAACGCGGCGGGGATGCGGGTGGGACCGATCCCGGCTCTGCGTAAGATCGAGGTGGATTTCAGACCACTGTGGGTACCGCCGGGTGAGGTGGCGTTTGAGCGCCGGGGAGACGACAACGCGAACGTCGAACCCGGCTGCGAGCACGGCGATGGCCGCGAGTGCGCGGACGCCAGTTCGGCGGTCGGTGAGATCGGTCCAGGCTGGGCCATCGAGTACGAGGGTGATCGCTCGGGGAGTCGCGTCGAACTCGCGGTGGAGCGCGACTGGTCCCTTTGCGAGTGCGCCAAGCCCGGCGTTGACTGCGCCGCGGCCGGTGCCGACTGTATGAACTGTGTCGCGTAATTCGTCGTGGCGTTGCGTGTGATATGACGACTCGGTGTCGCCGTCGAGGAGCGCCAACTCGGTAATCGCCTGCGTGTACGCGACGGCCTCGGCGGTCGCATCGTCCCACGTGTTCTCGAGAGAGTTCCACTCTGGGAGTGTGGTATCGAGGAGTGCCGAACTCGCCCGCCACGGGTCGCTGTGGGGTGTCTGGGTTCGGACGGTTTCTGTGGTCGCCTCACGAAGCTGGTCGAGGAGTTCGGGTATCCACTCGGTCAGCCGCGGCGAGACGCTGCCACAGTGGCTACCGGCGGCGTCATACTGTGTGGTTGGGCTCACAAGATGGACGCCACGCTCGTGGCCCTGGCCGGCGGGCTGTGCGTGCCCGCTCTGGGCCTGCTCGTCTGCTGGCATCACTTGGATGGCTCCCAGCAGGTGACCACCGCGACGAGCCGCCGGAGCAGCTCTCGGATGTACTGGCGGATTGTTCGCGAGACAGGATCGACACTACGGGCAATCCGGACTGCGGCCGCGATGTCTGGATGGCGTGTCTCGTCGACAGTCCGGGTCGCTCGGAACAGCGCCGCCGTCACGCCGGCCGCGTCACTGGCGGTACTCGCGGTGAGCGCCCGCCGAAGGTGTGCGATCGTCGCGAGGGTGGTGTCCGGGTTCGTTGTTGGTGGTCGGGTGGACGGACGCGTTCGGTGGTGTTTGGGCCGTCGTTGTTGCGCGGCCTCGGTGCGGGATGGTGACCGCATTAGTCATCCCCCTCCGTCGTTTGTGGGGAACTGACCGTCACCCGCGCCCGAGCGTCGCGCCGTCGCCGCCGGTGGGTCGCCGTCGGCGTGACCTGCTCGGCGAGTGGCGTCTCGGGTGGGAGCCAGCGGATCGTCGTCGTCGCTGGCGCGCTCACACCGAGTGGGACCGGGTCGACGAGAATCGGCCAGGTGGATTGGGTCGCAGCGTCGGAGGCGAGTCCGATACGCCCGGCGACAAGCAGTTCGTGGACCCCGAGTGTGAACACCTCCTGCTGCCGGTGTTCGTTGTGTGCGCAGACGCAGTGGCCGACCTCGTGGGTTCGCTTCTCGGCCGGCTTGGAGACGTACGCGACGACGTCGTCGCCCTCTGTGAACGAGCACCCGCAGTGTTGACACGCGCCCGACGTGGACGCAAGCGACAGCTGATCGAGACGCGTGGTGAGCTCGCTCACGGGATGGACTGGCGGCGTCGAGCCGGTGGTGGAGTGTTGCTCCCGACTCATGATCCCTTGTTCACGTGTGCGAGAGACCGGCCACAGTACCAGCCACACTGAGGGCAGATCCAGCCGTTGACAAACCGATTAACGAGCCGGTCACACTGACGGCAGCGCCACAGCTTCGTCATTGTGTGTAGGCCTCCACTGCCTGCTGGACGGTGATGTCGTCGTAGTCGCCGGTAAGGCGTTCGCGGGCGTCAAACCGGATATGGGGCGTAGGGTTCACGCGGTCTCACCCTGAATCCACGCGTCGCGCTCTGCGAGCGCTGTCCGCGCCGCGTCAGTCAGGCTGTAGCTGTTGGTACGGCCGTCGCGCTGGCGTTTGTTGATGAGTCCGTGCGCGACGAGCTCGTCGAGATTCTGGTACAGCCGACTGTGGTTGATCTCTTCGCCGTAGTAGGTGTTGAGATCCGTTTTCAGCGAGAGCCCGCTCTGTTCGTCAGTTTTCGCGAGCGTGCGGAGGAGATCACGCTGGAAGGCGGTGAGCCCGGCGATGACGTCGCCGTCGGTCGTCGCGCTCATGCGGGTCCTCCAGTAATCATGTAGTCCGCGTTCGCTTCGCCAAGATAGCACGCCGTGCCGTCCGCTGCTTGGACGACACGCTCACATCTGTGGCGTAGCCATCCCGACAGCAGAAACGGCGATACCATGCCCCTGATTTGGTTCTGCGGGTCGTCAGCTTCGTACCGGTCAGCTGACGCATGGTGTCTGTCTGTGACGATCCCGTCGCCCGGCGCGAGCAGCGGGATTTCAAGCCCCACATACACATCCGGGAGTGTGAGTTCCCCCACGTCATCCGGCAGCGAGAACTCGTAATCAAAGTGCTCAGTGTCGAACGTCGGCACCATCATCGCCCACCCCCATTAGCCAGCGTTCGTTCGCGGACAGCCGCCAGCAGAGGCGTCGGACCATCACGGCGGTCAGCAGTCTCAGTGTACTCAGTGATACCGTCACGCGACGCGTCACCCACCATGTGAGCCGCGCTCGACGACGCCGGACTCACCACCACCGGCATGGGCTCAATCAGCACCAACCACGACGACTGCGTCGACACATCCGAACACAGCCCAATTCGGCCAGTGACGACCAATTCGTGAACACCGCGCGTGAACACTGACGGGTGTTCGTGTTCGTCCGCCCCGCACATCACGTACCCCACTTCAAAAATAGGGTTGCCAGCCGCCCGGAAGGCATACGCCGTCACCCCATCGCCTTCCCGCAGCTCACACCCGCACACCTGACACATCGCGGCCCCTTCCCCGAGCGCAAAACCTTGTATTTTTGATATATCTTCAATTAGCTCAGCACCGACATCGTCTTTAGTTCGTGGCTTGTTGTGTTGCATGGCTATCTCACAGCCCGTGAGAAGCCTGGCCCGAGTGTACCAGCACTCGGGTGTTTCCGTACACCCCTGAGGGACCAGACTTGCTCACCATAACCTACACTGTGTAATGGTATAAAGCTTTGCCATCTCCTATTGTGGTGATGGGATAGAGCGGAACCAACCAATAAATAAGAGATGTACTCTAAGTATGCCGTGTGCCTGGCAAAGATCGTGAGGAAGAGTCTGGAAAATATACTACTACCTATTCAGATTCAGACTTTATAGATGCTATCAGGCAATTAGGCGGACTTGGTGGCACATCTGAGATTGCTGACGCTATTGGCTGTACAAGGCGTACGGCATATACTAGACTACAGAGTCTAGAGAATGAAGGTCAGGTCAGCAGCCGCAAGGTTGGGAATTCGTTGGCTTGGACTATTTCTGAGCAGTAATAATTGTCAAAGGTTCTCGGTTAAAAATGCTGGAATTGGCCTAGTTCAGAAACATGATCTAAACCAGTGTGTGCCCGTCACACCCGTTACGTGTCATAACGGTTCAAGTCCAATTCGAATTCTGTTAATCTAGTACTGATGGGATCACTCTACAACTACTTCATTATGATATTTGAGAAAATCAGATATTATACAGTGATTGTCATTTGTCGTCACTTGAGTGCCTGAAATCTGGTCGTCATATGCGTGAATCACGCTGTGCGTGTCTGGATCAATGGTAAGCATTCCATTGTCAAAGTCGGCGTGGTGGTTGGGACATAGCACTAGCATGTTTTCGGGGATGTCTGGCCCGTTGTGTGGGTCGCCAAGTGGTTTGATGTGGTGGACCTCGGAGTACCCGGTGTCGCTGGCGCTCTGTAACCGGTGACCGCAGATTTGGCACGTGTGGTCGTACTGTGACTTCAGCTCAGTCACAAGAGTCTGGTCACGGAGGATTCGGTCTCGGACTGTCGTCGTTCGTTCCGGGCCAATGGTGCCGTCGGTGTCCGAGACTGAGTTACTCGCATCCTCATCCGCTTGTGTTGGTGATTTTGGAGTAGTGCCGAACAGTGCGCGTTCAAGCGTTCTCTCGTCGCCGCGAAGGTTTTTGAGGCGGTCTGGTTTGACGCGGAGGAAGCCTTGGACGCGCGGGGTTCCGTTGTAACCGAGTGCGTCCCAGATGCGTGTGATTGCTGGCCCCCAGTCACGGTACTCCTCAACGGTGAAAATGAAGCGGCTGTCCGGATTGTTCCAAAGCCATGAGCCAACGTCGGAGTCCTCAAGCGTTCGCCCAACGACGCCGCCAGCAAAGAAGTTGCCGTCACGGTAGAATAACACGCAGTCGCGGGGGCGCATTTCGTCGAAGTATCCTTTTGTTCGTGATCCAGCTGTCGCGCCCCAGATCCGGGTTGGAAGGAGCGACGCGATCGTTTCTGGCGTAGCGCCCGTATCCGAGGGTTCGACGGGCGTATGGACGGTGTTTCTGAAGTGTTCGGTCCAGTCATCGTTAACGGGGACAAGGAACAGGTTTGGTCGCTCAATCTGCCATTTTCCGTGTGCGTCGTGAGGAATGATGCGCGTGTTATTCTTGCGTCCGAGTTGCTGCTGGACGCGGCGCACGGCGTGTTTCCACTCGGGTTGATCGGCTCCGTTAGCACAGACGTCGTCGCACCGTAGGTCGTCGTCACACAGATCCGGGTACGTGGTCTGTACTGCTGGGTAGATGTCCTCGCTTGTGGATTGGACACCCGGCGGGACGCAAGCAAGTTCTGTAGCAGTTAGTGTATCTTGAAGCTCGCGGATATCATCACGCATCGAATACGTAGAATGAGAGCTCGTGGTAAAAATCATGAAGCTACACGAATCCTCTAGCGGTGAGTATGAAGACACACCCATTGGACTACTCAAAATATCCTCGTTGATATCGACGGGCATAGAATTATATTAAAAACCGTTGTCGATTACATATGTACCTCTATACGCCTGATGAGATCGATAAAAAGCGTGCGCATCATCAGGCGGTCATTCAGGGTGCTGATGATGTTGATGTGAAGCGAATCGGGAATCTCGGGGAGCTGGCGTTTGAGCAGTTTTGTCGTGAGTATTTACCAGTAGAGTTGTGGGCGTGGGAGAACGAGGAGGCGATTCGTCGATGTAACCCGGAGAGTTTCTCGGGGCATGATTTCGAGGTGTTCGGGTATACGGTCGATGTGAAGACCTCGCGGGATGTGTCCGCGTTCCGTCCGGCGACGTTACTGGAGAACGATGATGCGGATGATATCCTCGTCATGGTGTGGCATCGGGATAATGAAGATGGGCTGATCTTGTTGGGATGGGAGCGCACGGAAACGCTTCGTTCGAAGGTTGCGTCACAGGAGGCGTATTCGGGGGAGGAACCAACGAAGTTGGCTCACTTGGCGGCGCGGCCGATGAACGAGTTACATGAACTCGGACCGAACACGGCGCATATGAATCAGAAGCCACAGAACCCGTATGCGCCGGGTGATCGGGTGGTGAAGGCTGGTGATGATAACGCATCGGTGGCAGTTGTGGTGGAGGTACTCCCGCCAGAGAAGGATGTGAGTTTGTATGGGCAGTCAGTGAACGGGGAGGCGGTACGGGTTGCGTTCCCGAGTATGCTTGATGAAGGACCGGGTGATTGGCGGACGATTCACCCGGCGAAGCTCGCATCGTACTGCGCTGACCAAGACATCAAACTGTACACGTACAAGCACACTAACCTCGAATACGCCAAGAATCCGTTCGTGGTCGGTGATTACGTGTTCAAAACGGAGTACGACGATCCTGACACGGCTGTCGTTATGGCCGTTACTGACGATGCCGATGTTGAACGGAATGTAGACGTGGTGTTTCGAAAACACATCGACATGAGTGAGAAGGACTCTGATTATATCTCGCCAAGTGAACTCTCAACCCTGACTGGTGAGCTGAAACAGTACTCGTACGCTCACGACGCACTCAGCTTTGCTGACGAGACGTCGTAAGAGTCACTAATTTGTGGATTTTCGGTGAGAGAGACTTCAGTTGACAGCGGCGCTCCGGTTATCTTGTGACAGTAATTAACTGACGTGTTGATGGCTGGTTCAAATAGCCGGTCGGTTGAGTACTGGGTTACGCTTCGGAGGCTACCTCATTGATCCGGAGTGAGTACTGTTTGGGGAGCTCATCGATGATGACTCGAATTTTTAGAACGCGTTCATCGGCTGCGAGCGTTTTCATTGCTTCAACCTGTGATCGTTCGAACGATGCGTTACCGGTCTTGATCTCACAGTAGTACCGTTCGAGTAACTCGCCGTTCCATCCGTCTTTGGCCTCTACGAAACAGTCTGGGGTCCATCTCATTGCTCCCTCAGAGCTAGTAACAGAGAGAAGTTGACCGCGTTCCACAGTGACATTCAAACCCCATTCAAGATCGGTTTCATCGAACTCCAGGTCTTGCCGGATGTAGTGGATGAGTGCGTGTGGTTTCGGAGCGTCGATCAGTATTGCTTCACCAAGCGCACCGTAGAGATTTGCTCCCACGTCGAACGTCCACGTGTTCCCGTTGGTCTCGGCTGGTGTTTTGATAGACGGGTTGTGGTCGGCAAGCAGATATGCGTCGATAGCTTTCGGTTCATTGTCCGGAACGGCTTGGATTCTAATTGAGCCGCCTGAGGCGGATAACTGCTTGGCGTAGTCTTCAGCGGCAGTTCTGGATCCGAATTCGAGCGTTTGGCTGTGGGTTTCAACGGCGTCTCGTAACTCACTGTTCACATCGAGTGCTCCTGATTTCACTTCGACAGTGAACCCTGTCTGGTCACCGGGCGTTACGAGATCGGTGGTGTGATCCGTATCGGAGGAGGTGGTAGTTTCTGACCGGTCAACTAGGCGTCCGTCCTCAAACTTGAGTTGGGATGTGTTCGTGTTGTCGTCACCCATCTTGTCTTGTATTTAGAGGCACAGTAGGTCAAGCAACGCTTCTACTCGAAGGCGTCCAATCTAACCTCCGAATAATGAATCTCGGATGCGTCCGACGATGCTGCTGTCCTCCTCAGCCGGTTCAGCCGCGTCGTCAGGGTCTGTCTCCGGGGCTTGAGCTGGTTCGTCGGGATGCGGGTCAGGTGAGTGGTCTACAGAATAATCAGTAGAGTCCGAGTCAGCAGCATTTGGTGTGGTGAATTCGTTGGAGTGTTCCTGCTTATTTCGCCCGCTGTCAGAGCGTTGTGATGTGTCTTCATTTTCCTCGGGTTTGAGCGCGTCTCGTGTTGCTTCGAGGAGTTCGACGAGTTCGGTCGGTCGTTCGCGGTAGAGTGGGAAGAGCCACCAGACGCGTTGTAGGCCTTCGATTGAGAGGGTTTCTGCTTCGCGGAGATTACGCATCACGGTCTGCCAGTTGTCTTTGTGGACACGGTCGCCGCTGAGGTCGAGGGTTGTCAGGAGTTCTGTTGTGGCCTCGAAGGTCAACGCGTTTAGGAGTTCTTCGAGTTGGACGTTGCCTTGGACGGTTTCGATTTCGAGGTCTTCAAGCAGGTCTTGCGCCCAGAGTTCGTGGCCGCGCTGTTCGGCTCTTTCGAGGAGGTCAGTGTCAACGCCGGCATCGTCGATGATGGGTTGGACACCGATCATTTCGCCGAGTTCTCGCACCCAGTTGAGCTCTTGAACGTATTCTTTTGAGTCGAGCCCGGGGACGTAATTCTCATCCGGCATTGAGATGAAGTGGTGGAAGTGCGGTCGTTGTTCACCGTGTTTCCGGAGGACACGTCCCATTCGCTGTACGAGTTGGAGTTTAGTTTTGGTTCCGGCGACGTTGATTCCGACTTCAGCGTCCGGCACGTCGATCCCTTCGTCGAGCATTTTCGGAGAGATCAGGACGCCGTTGTCGCACTTGCTGAACGCGTCGATGTTCCGCTGTACTGTTTGACGGGTCTTCCGAGAGGAAGATTCGAGTTTTGAGTGGGCGAGGTATACATCACCAGCGGTGTCTTCAAGCCGGTCAGCGATTTCGTCAGCGGTGTCGATATCCATTGCGAAGACGACGAGTTTGATTGGCCGGTCAGGGTCAGCAAGGTACTCCTCAGCAAGGGAGACAGCGTCGTCGATCTTCGGTTGTGACCGGTGGCGAATCCAACTTCGAGAGTGGATGGTCGTCGCAAGATTTTGCCATTCGTCCGGAATTGCGTCCTCGGAGAGGGTGCGGCCGGCAGCTTCATGTGCCCGGATGAAATCACCGAGATCTTCGAATTGGACGAACGGGACCGGAAGATCCTGTAGTAAGTTCGTCGTCGTATCTGCGTGTTTGAGCCGTTTGAATTGGCGTGAGATTCGATCGGTTGTCTCGTCCCACTCGTCTTGTTCGTACGGGTCAAGCGGTGTAGGGTGGACTGTCCAGTCGAAATCCGGAATAATTCCGTCGCGTTGTGCCTGTTCGACACCGTACGTGTACACGACATCGCCGAGTAGTTCTGTGAGTTGGCGACGCTTCATGCTCTGGTCGTCGCCAATCGTTGCTGACAGCCCTATCGCAGCGGTGTAGTTTGGCCGGTCAATCGCTGCTCCGTACCCGCTTTCGTTCGCGTAGTGGTGAACTTCGTCGTAAATGACGAGGTCGTATTGATCGGCGAGGTCACGGTCGTACCGTGGGAGTAGTGATTGAGCAGTTTGGAATTCGACGCGCCCGTTTGTGAACGTCACATCTGTGGCCTTGTCTCCCGGGTCATGTGCGGGCATGGGGAGCCCGAGTTTCTCTTGAATTTCGCGCTCCCATTGCTTGAGGATCGCATTTGAGTGGGCAACGACGAGAATGCGAGCGTTGTCGGGTTCGGAGGTGTCTGATTGACCTGGGAAAGCTCCACAAATATCGGCGATAGCGGCGATCCCAGCAACAGTTTTCCCCGTTGCTGTTGCCATTTCGAGAATCCCTTCACGGTCGTTCTCTTGCCACTGTTGTAGTCCGTCCTCCTGATTGCCCCAGAGCGACACCATCAGGAGTGGTGCGCGGAGTCGCTCACGGGCGGCCGTTTGATCGAGTGAGCCGAGCGCTGCGGCTTCCTTCAAAAGTGGTTGAAGGAGTGACCGGTCATCGTAGGCTTCCTGTTGTGCTGCCGTGACAAACAGTTCCAGTAAGTACAGGCCACTGCCGCGTCCGATATGTGTGATGTCTAGTGCACTCGGATCGAACCCACGTTCCCGAACGTGTTTCAGTAAGACCGTTTCGGCGGGTCCGGACAGAACGTCTGCTCGTGCGGTTCGTTGCGCGGGGAGTTTCTGATTCAGCTCAACGATGTCTTTCCGGAACTGATGGAAGCGTTCACGATTCTGCTCAACTGGTGTCGGATCGATAATCCCCTCAATCCGCTCGGTAATGAAGTCAGCAAAGAGGCCGCTGTAGTACTGTTCGAGGGAGGTCCATTCGACCGGGTCTACAGGTCCTTCATACCGTGTGATGACAATTTTGTTCGCTACCTCATCATCAAGAAGAATGAGTTGCTCAATGGCTGGTCGTTGCGAGAGGACCTTGGCTTGGTACTCATCAAAGAAAGTGTAATCATAATCTCCCAGCCGAGTCATGTGCCATCACTGTCAATATCGGTGGGGAAATAGCTACCGACGGCTGTCTCAAAATTGGTAGACAGCGGTGAGGTAAATGGCTGAACTGGTGTTACAGTGTTCGAGTTATTGATTGAGAACCGATCGGAGTATCGTCGGGAGCTCCTCATCAAGTTCTCCTGCCTGGATAATAGTGATCGGTTCGTCTTCCTGTGCGTCTACAGACGGTGTCTCTTGGTCGAGGTCCTGTACGACCAGTAAACCGTTCCATCCGCTGCCGAAGATGTCCTCTTCATCACTCGTGTCTTGCCCGAAGACGTAGTCTTCGTTGATGCGAAGGAAGGCGAGGTATTCGAGCGTCTCTTTGATTCCAGTTCGGATTGTTTCTTCGCGGGTACTATGCTTCACTTCGGCGATGAGGTATTCGTACGTGATCGGGTCGTCGGATTTGATTTCGAGGACGATGACGTCGGGGCGGCCAGTGTGGTTCTGGAAGTTCTTCTCGAAGTACGTGCTGGCGACGTCGCGTGCGGTTTGTTGGACGCACTCAGCACGGGTTGGTTCACGGTCATCCGGAGTGCCTCCTGTACGGAAGGAGAGGCCACGAGCGCTGGCGGACGTGTCGTGGTACAACACGATTTCTTGCTCACCGTCGATCTTAGCGACTTCTTGCCGTCCGCTCCTGATTGTTTGAAACACTGGTCGTGTGCCTTGTATATCTTCGAGCGTGCTGATGAAGCGGAAGAGGACGTAGAGTTCGAAGAGCCGGGCTTGGTCGTCTGGGGTGATCGCGGTTTGACTCAATAGTGTACGGAGCGCGTCGGGGTCGCCGTCGAACAACTCCTGACGGGCGCGGAGGAGCGTGGCGGCGTCGCGGTAGATTTCTTGTCGGGAGTTGGCGGCGGTGGTGAGCATGCGTTCGGTTGGTTCGTACGTGTCTGGGTCGCGGATGCGGCGGACGTGGACGTTGCGTTCGACGGTGCGTTGGACTTCGTCGATGAGGTCGGTGTTGGCTTGCCACCGGTCGGTGACCCAGTCGTAGTTGCCTTTCAGGTACTCGTCGGCGTCGCAGAGCGTCGTGTAGATGATTGAGAGGAGGCGTTTGAGGACGATGTTTTCGGGGATGTCGTAGTCCTCGGAGCGGTTTTCCGTGACGAACAGCGACCGGTCGTTCGGGTTGGTAGAGTACCGGGCTTTGACGGTTGAGCCCCAGTTGATGTGCCCGTCAATGCCACCGCGTTGCGTTCGGGCGACGGTTTTCGTTTCGGTGCGGACGTTTCGGAGGCGTTGTGAGAGTTGCTCGACGAATGTGACCACGTCGGGTTTGAGGATGAAGTGTAGGTCGAGGAGGAGCTCGTAGTCCTCGAAGCGTTGGTCGAGTGCCTCGGGTTTGATTGAGGTGGCGAGTTCCTGTTTGGGGAACCCGCCGTTCATGACGTACGCGAGGATGTCTTGGGTGAGCCCGTCGATGAGGTCCTCGCGGTTCATGACTCAGTCTCTGTGTCGATCGTGACTTGGAGCATGTCACTCGCCGCGGTTCTGAGCGTGTCGGTGTCGGTTGCGTCGACGGCTGCGATGTGCGTGATGATTTGTTTCCGTTCTGGGACGCCTTCGAGCTGCGGGAAAATATAGCTGATAACGGCCTCGGTAACGCGTTCTGAGAGGTCGTCTGTCGCGGAGGTGCGGCGGTTCGTGACGTACGTGAGCATGTCGCGGACGATTGCGGGGCCGATCGATCGGTCGTCAACGGCTTGGTTCGTCTGCTTCCACACTTGCCCGATCGCGTCGCGTTCCTCGTCGCTCGGGTCGAGTCCGTCCCAGGCGTCGATGTACGCGTTCATCTCGGTCGTCAGCTCAGTACGTGCGGTGTCGTCGTCACCGGTGGTAAATTCGGGAGCCGGGACGCGGATGAATGCGAAGCGCCGCATGAACGCGTAGCTCATTTCGTACAGCGAGGTTTTGTCGTACGTGTTCATGGTGGCGAAGATCCGCCAGGAGTCGGGGACAACGTACTGGTGTTCGGCTGGCAGGTCGTCGAGATGGTCGGTGGTGAGGAGTTCGATTTCGCGGTCGTTTCGCGTGAAGGGGAGTTGAACGGATTGTCCGGAGAGCAGCGTGAATAGTTGGCCGAAGGCTTTGTCGATGTCGGCGCGATTCAATTCGTCAATGATGACGGGCTCGTTCGATTGAACGCCGGTCTGTGTGTCTTTGAGCCGATTGAGGATAATGCCGGGCGTGAACGCGAGATCGGCGTTTGCGTTGTTGTCGTTGGTTTCGGTCGGCATGTACCCACCGACGGTGTCGAACGTGGACCAATCAGCGGTCGCCGTGGTGAGTTCAGATCCGGAGTACAGGTGCGGGTACGCGTCGGCGAGGTGCGTGGCGACGCGTTCTACGATCTCGGTTTTTCCGGTGCCGGGCGGGCCGGTCAGGATGACGTGGTCGCCGGCGAGGAGTGCGGCTTCGATTTGTTCGATAATCGTCTCACCAAGGTCACCCGGGAAGTACAACCCGTCAAGGAGATCATTGGCTGGGAGCGTCCCGGTAAACGGTTTCTCGTAATTGACTGGTGCGAGTTCTGTGAGATCTGGTGCTAGGGCGGTAAGGATGGCGCGTGGACGGGAGAGGTCTTGCGTGCCGTCTTCGCTGCGGAACGTGACGAACGTGTTCTGTGTCGGGAACTCTGTGCCGCTTGCCTCTCGACAGAGTTGTTGAACGCGGTTGATGGTGAGTCCGTTCTGCGTTAACGCGGTGAGTTCGTTGTTGAGTTCCGCGTGGCTTTTCGCTCGCGTGCTGGTTGTGAGATCGAGTGTGTTGATGTCGCTCGTGATGAAGAGTCGGTCGAGCCCGATGACACGCTCTATGAGTTGGTCTGTTTCGTGTTCGTCGTGTAGCCAGTACTCGGTTTTCTGGTACGGGTGGCCGAAGATCCCGACGCCGAACACGACTCCATCTTGGGGTTCCAGCTCGGTGTTCGACGGTTTTTGTTGCGCGTGGAAGATAGCGATGTCACCGGGTGAGGCGTCGCGCCAGTAGTCGGCGTGTGTCTCTTCTACGAGGATGCCGCGGTATTCGATGGCGGTTAGCCAGTAGTCGGGTGGCGCGGTGAGCTTGTAGACGGTGGTGTCGCTGTTTTCGTCGAGATGTGCGAGAACAGGATGGTCAATATCGGGTTCCTCCTCGTCGTCAGTCTCAGTATCGTCTGCTGGCTGCTGTGTTCCCTGTTTGAGGAGGTACTCGCCAGCTGCTTCGCTGAGGTTGTAGAAGTATTGCTGATTGATCCCACCAGCGTTCACGGGATAGTACTGGTCAAGGCGGTGCTCCCACAGTGTTTTAAACACGTCGGCGAATGCGAGCGGGTCTGGAAACCGCGTGAATTCGGTTTCGACACGATAGTGTTCCTCTTCATCGACATCATCATCTCCGTCACCGGTTGTGATGATGTGAGCTGGTTCGACGACTTCGTGATACCCAACGAGTTCGCCGTTGTTGTAGCTGAAGACGATGTCACCGACGGTGAGTTTCGGCAGATCGTACTGAAATAAGCCGTCGGTCGGGGCTCGGAGGAATTCTCCGTCAATTTCTTCTTCACCTTGATTTACCCAGTAGTACGGTGCTGGATCCGTGATTGGCTCGGTGGTGTCTGTCTGGTCATTGTGGGTGAGTATCGCTAGCAGGTCGTGCCAGTTGTTGGCTCGGCCGGTGAACGGGTCGTCGTAGGTCCCGTCATCCGCAACTCCGATCTCGATGCTTTGGGACGCAGAGGCAGCTTCGCTGAGGAGATCTTCTGTGAAATAGAGGAAGTCATCGAGGACCGGGTCGTACAAATCAGCGGTGTCTGTGTTGAGGACGATCCCGACGATCGTCTCAGCCGCATCGCGTTCTAATGCGTTGTGTTCGCTGTCAACGCTGATTTGTAGGAACACCGGATCGGTGTGTGAGCCTGTGTGTGAATCGTCTATGAATGGGTGATGAACACAGATGTGGGTTGGCTGGTCACCCGGAATCTCTACTTGGAATCCTTCGAGTGTGCTGTCTTCGAGAGATATTCCGTGCGTGTCGCAGTGCTGTCTCAGGACATCGATCCAGTCGGTCGTTGCGTCTCCAGTTGCTGGCGGGATTACGCCACGATCGCTGAGTAAATTGAGTGTTTCAACAGCGTCTCGCCCGGCCTTCGTCGGTGAGTTCGTGTCTCCCTCGTGGGTGAGGTATCCGAGCGCTTGGAGCCATTCTCGGTGCCGTTTGATTGCTGTGCCTGTGGACGCAGCATCGAATTCGGCGACGATCAGGTCCTGGATTTCCTCGTCAGTTTGAGGAGAGTCAGCAAGTGCGGTGAGAATTGTATCGAAGCCTTTGATCCCGCTGCGAAGCGCCTGAAGCACCACGAACGGGTCATGGGTTAGATTGTATCGTTCCCCGTACACTCCTAGGCGGCACGTCTCCCCCTCGAACCGCACGAGGTGTAGCGACTCGAAGAACCCCATGTTCCGATCGACAAACGACTCACCTCCACCGCCTGTATTGTGGTCGAACCACTCGTAGAGCGCTTTGCGAGACGGGTGTTCATCACCGACGAACGCGAGAAATTCTTGGAGGATTGAGATGCGGTTATCGACACCGCCGTAGAATCGGTCTGTACTCATGCGGCGATCGTCGTCCATACCCGCACTGTACACGGGAGTGATGTAACTCTAATTACTGAACGCCGCCACGATCGATGGCAGGCACTTGGACGAACTAGTAGAGCTGTTCGTAGATTACAGCGCGATGGCCTGTGTCTCCGAGTATCAGGTCAAATCTATAGCAGGCTGCTCTTGGAGACGAGACAGGCTTTTCTATACCGTATTGAAACGTGAGTGTGAATGGTGGAACCGATTTTGAAGTGGGCGGGTGGGAAACGCCAGCTTCTCTCGGAAGTCACGGGGCTCTTCCCGACGTCGTATGAGGCGTATCATGAGCCGTTCGTTGGCGGTGGAGCCGTGTTCTTTCACCTGAATCCTGATGCGGGGACGATTAATGATCTCAACGAGCGGTTAACGACGTTCTACGAGGTTGTCCGCGATCACCCGGATAAGCTTATTGAGGAGAATAAGACGCACAAGCATTCGGAGGAGTATTTTTACGAGGCACGCTCGGAGTTCAACGAGTTCCTCTCGGCCTCTACCCTGAAACATGAGAACCGTGTTCGGGAAGCGAGTCTGCTGTTGTATCTAAATCGGACGTGTTTCAACGGGTTATATCGAGAGAACAGCGACGGGGAATTCAACGTCTCGTTCGGCCGGTACACGAATCCGGACTGGGTACAGGAACAACGGATTCGGAAGGCCTCCCGCTCATTACAGGGTACCCGAGTGTTCAACACCGATTTTGAATACGTGGTTGAGGAGGCGACGGACGGCGATCTCGTGTATTTTGACCCGCCGTACGAGCCGGTGTCGAAAACAGCGGATTTCAATTCGTATCACGCCGATGGATTTGATCGAGACCATCAGCGTCGGTTGCGAGACGCGGCTGTTGAGCTCACAGAACAGAACGTCTCAGTTCTCATTTCGAATTCACCACCGGTCACAGAGTTGTATGAGGAGCATGACGCGTTCTCAGTGACGTACGTCGATGCGACGCGAGCGATTAACAGCGACGCAAGTAATCGTGGCGAGGTTGCTGAAATCCTGATAACGAACGTCCAACCTGAGAACCGGCGGCGGAAGACGCTCGCAGATTTCACTGAGTGACGACCTCTTCTAATCACTTTCACGCCGCTCTTCGAAGATTAATATGCTCCCGGGTCAACGTATCAGTTGAGATGACCGACGAGCCGGATTCTGCTCGGCACTCCGACTCCACCCGTCCACCACGGTTGAGTACTGACGGTGGGGAGACGGGGCCGCAACTGCCGGCGTTGCCGCCTCCGGATGAGTCGCCGACTCGAATCCTTGCGCTTTCTGGGGCCGCTGTGAGCAGCTCTCACCGCGATACCATCACCGCGATGGTCGATAGCTTGGATCCTGATGTGCTTGTTGCGACGGAGCCGCAGGCGAGTATCGTTGGCCCGGCTCTCAGTCGGGAGTTTGATTTCGATATTCTTGAAGTTGGCACCGGGATGCGGCCGGACGTGGCGATCACAGACGACGATCGATGTGTCGTCGTAGCGCTACCGATGGGTGAGGAGCCGCTCGACCCGGAGCGGATTGCGAGCAGAGTCGGGATATCTTCAGTGGGAGAAGATCCGGCTGATGTAGCGACGACTTCTCAGATCTGTCTGATTGACCAGTCTGTTTCGTTATCTGTGGATCCATATGCTCGGTCAGCAACGCTTGAGGGGTTCTGTACCTATCGTGGCCGGGTTCCGGATCAGTGGTGGACGCCGCGTACAGTTCATCTTTCGACGGCGTTACGAGCTGGGTTCACGACGACACGGAGTCATGGAGACGATGGTGACGCGCAGTTTGTTGGTGTCGGGACGTCGAACGCCGATCTCGGTGTTGGTACGACGGCGGATACGACACAGGCAACGCTCGTTGCGCTGTACTCGAACGGAGCGATCGACGTGTCCGAGATTGATCCGCAGAGATTCGGCTTGCGCGGCGTTCCGGAGATCGGACCGACACGGTTTGAGACGTTGCGTGATGCTGACATCACTACTGCCGATGCGCTCGCTGACACTCCGCTTCGGGAGCTCTCCGAATTGTCTGGGTTGGGGCGAACCTCTGCGAGCACGGTCCAGACCGCTGCGGAGGCACAGTCCACGAACAGTGTCTACCCGACGGGTGATGATTCGTTACCGAATCAGGAGCCGGTGTTCATCGACATTGAGACAGACGGGCTGAATCCATCGACGGCGTGGCTAATCGGGGTGCTCGACGGCGGCCCTGAGGATGGGCACTACATGAATTTCCGCGAGCAGGCGGTCGGTGACGGGTCACACCTGAAAGCGTTTATGACCTGGCTCACTGGTGCCGCAGCGGGGCGGCCGGTCGTCGCGTGGAACGGGTACCAATTCGACTTTCCGGTGATCACCGAACAACTCCAGCAGCATCACCCCGATCTCGTGGAGGCTTGGACCGACCGCTATCAGTTCGATGCGTTGTGGTGGGCTACAAAAAAGAACGGTGGTAACGCAGCGCTTCCTGGGCGAACGAACAAGCTGGAGCATGTCGCTGATGCGCTTGGCTGGGAGCCGTCGACGAATGGGATTGACGGTGAGACCGTTGCCAAGCTGTACACAGCGTATCGAAGCCAAGTTGCCGGAGACACGCATGCCGGAACCGTTGTTGAACCCGACTGGGACCGGTTGGAACGGTACTGCGAAGACGACGTGCGAGCGCTCGCGACGATTTACGAGCATCTCGAAGCAGCTGCGCGACGGGACTCGGAAACGAAGACGCCGACCGGTGAAAACAGCTCACAAGGCTCGCTCGCCGACTTCTCCTGACCATGACTGATAACCATTCACCTCGATCCGAACACGTGAGTTCAACCGACACGCGGATGCTGCGGCCCGACGGAGGGACTGCTCGCCACCGCGAGATTCTCTCTGAGTCGGAACTGAAAGAGTCGTTCCCGGACTGGCGTGAACAGATCCGGCATAGCGAGCGCCTCAACGCGCAGTCTGCTGAGACTGTCGCTCCCGAGGACGTGCTTCAGGATCGGCTCGCGTCACGGCTCGGCCATGATCTGTACTCGCATCAGGCCGAGGCACTGGATCTGCTCGCGGCCGATGAGAACGTGGTGATCACGACGTCGACCTCATCGGGCAAGACGCTGATCTACCAGCTTCAAATCGCACGGAATCACCTCGCTAACGATGATGCGACCGCACTCTGTCTGTTCCCGACGAAAGCGCTCACAAACGATCAAGAACAAGCGCTGAACGATCGGTTGCGCGGTGAGTTGGATCTTGATACTCACATCGGGACGTATGATGGTGACACCAAAGATGAGCGGAAACGGACTGTTCGTGAGAATGCGAACGTTATCCTCACGAACCCAGCCGGGTTGAACGTCTACTTACCGCGCCACAACAAGGATCGCGGCTGGCATCGCTTCTACAGTAATCTTGAGCTCGTGGTGATTGACGAGGGCCACGAGTACGGCGGTGTCATGGGGACCCATGTTGCGTGGATCTTGCGGCGGCTTCGGCGCGTGCTCGCCCACTACGGTGCGGATCCGCAGTTCGTGATCACGACTGCGACGATCGGTAATCCGGCTGCTCACGCCTCCACATTGACCGGGGCCGAGTTCAGCGTGGTCAGCGAGGATGGGTCGCCGCGTGGGAATCGTGATATCGTGTTGTGGGAGCCGCCGCTCGATGACGAGGCGCTTGAAGGGTATGATGATGGCAGCGGCGACCTGATGGAGGGGTTCGAACAGGCGCGTCGGTCCAGTGCGCGTGAAGCGTCCTCCGTGACGGCGCACTTGGCGGTCAACGGGATCCAGACGCTACAGTTCACGACAGCCCGTCAAGGAACCGAGATCGGTGCAAAACAAACGGTACAGGCCGTTCGTGACCACCCGCGTGATGGGTACATCGACGTCGAACCTTACCACGCGGGCCTTGGCAAGCGGAAGCGTCGATCCGTCGAAAACCAATTGAAAAGCGCTGACCTCGATGCGGTCATCTCGACGAACGCGTTGGAGCTGGGGATTGATATCGGGTCGGTGGACGCAACGGTGACGGACTCATATCCGGGGACCAAACAGTCCTTCTGGCAACAGATCGGGCGTGCTGGCCGCGGGACGAGCGACGCACTCTCAGTGCTTGTCGGGGGGAAGGACGCGATGGATGCCTATATTCTCGATAATCCAGGGTATCTATTCGATGACGACACCGTGGAGGACGCGGTGGTCTCTATCAATAACGACCGCGTCTTCGCGGACCATCTGCTCGCAGCAGCTGCAGAGCGTCCGTTGACGGCTGAGGATGCGCCGTATCTCGGTGGCGAGGACCGGTTCCGGGAAATGACTGCCATGTGGCAAGACGCCGGGCTACTTGAACAAGCGGGGGATCTCGACGCTGGCGGTGTTACCTACGCCGGCGACCGACGCCCGCAGAGCCGGATCTCATTGTACGGGACGACAGGCATCGATTACGAGGTAGTCTGTACCAACGGCGAAATTGAGCACGACCCGGTCGCTACGGAACGAGCCTACCGCGACTACCACGAGGGGGCGTTGTTCCTCCATGCGGGCCAACAGTACGAAGTGACAGAGGTGGACCACAGCCAGCCTCACCCGCGAATCCACGTCGAGGAGGTGGAAACTGCCCACTACACGCAGACGCTGTCAACCAAGCAGGTTCAGGATCTCGACGTCAAAGACCACACTTCGCTGGCAGGTGATTATGATATCTACTTTGGGACAGGGACGGTGCGGATCACCTACGGGAACTACATGGTCCGTGACTACCGAACGGGCGAACTCATTGACGGACCGCTTCCGACCGAGACACCACCGCTTGATTTACAGACCGAGCTCCTGTGGGTCTCGCTGCCCGGGGACCATCTACGGACGACGATTAATGCCCTTGATGCGCCGCTCTTGGAACCGACGGAACGCGCAGGCGATGATCCGCGAGTGCCGATGGAACAAGCGCGGTACACGTACGCCGGCGGGCTCCACGCCGCTGAACACGGGATCATCCAGCTCGCACCGCTGGAGCTGATGATCGACAATCACGATATTGGCGGGCTCTCAACGCCGTCGCACCCACACGAGACGATCCCCGGGCCGACATGGTTTGTTCATGATGGAATCGACGGTGGGATTGGCTTCTCAAAAGCGATATACGAGCACATCGAGACACTAGCGGACCGGACACGCGAACACATTGCGGACTGTGAATGTGGCCGTCGCCGGGGCTGCCCGCTCTGTGTCATGAGCGAAGACTGTGGGAACAACAACGACCCGCTCGATACCGCGACCGGGACGATGATTCTCGATGACCTGCTGGCAGCGTTCGATACACAGTCAGAGAGGTAGCGGGGTATTCGACGCGGAACAATCCGTTCGCAGACGGACCTAAGCCGGTGAGTGCGTACAGTTCTCCGTTGAAACTCTCTCTTGGGTCACCGTGGTCCGGATGCGCTACCAACCGCTTGCTCTAACCGCCATGTGTTGCTCAACACGGTCTTCTTGTCGTCGGTGCCGCCGGTGGTGAGGATTCCGACGTGGTAGAGCTGGTATTTGAATTGGAAGTGAATGCCAGACTTGTACACCGTCGGATCAGTCAGCACGGCTTCATTGATGTCGCCGTCTGCGGTGAGGACATCGTCCCGTCGATTCTGGGTGAAGAACACTTCGACGGCGAGTGGTTGGTTGATGCGTGTGGCTTCGAGCGCGACGTTGGCGAGCGTTGCGTCACGGACACCGTCTTGATGAAGTCGCTCAAGCGCGCTGATGATGAGCCGCGTGGGTTCGTATTGGATGGCGACGGACCGTGCGAGCTGCGCCCATCGCGGGGCGAGCTCGGTGAACCTCGTTGATCTGCCTGTCCACGTGTCGAACTCGGCGAGCGCCGCTGTTACACTGCCGTGTTGGTCGCGGGCGAAGCGCACGACTTCTGCGCCGAGGTGCGTGAGCGAGTCGCCGTTTGGCTGGTCGTCGACGATGTTCAACAGAATAGCGCCGCGCCGCCCACCAGAAATAGCGTTGATGACGTTGTCGGCGTACACAGTGTCGGTGTCACTGTCGGCTGCGAGTGCGAGCGCGTATCCGAGATAGTTTTTCGGGTGGTTCACCGGGAAACTCCCGTCGGTGAGGCGGTGCGTGGTTGCTTGGAGTCGCACCGCGTCGATCGTCGTGGAGAACTCGCCGGCCCCAGTAACCCGAGCAGGCTCGACGACACGCGCGGAGTCGGTGTCTTCCACGGCGATGACACCGACGTTAAGACTCCTCGCTTGTGCGCGCGCCGTATCAGTGATACTGGGGGCTGGCGCGGCGACGTACCCGAGGTTGACTTCGGAGAGGTGTGCGTGCGCTTGCGTGATGCCGCGAGCGACGTCGGCAGCGGCCGGGTCCGAGTTGTGGCCTTTCGCCTCGATCACCGCGACTGGTGTCGTGGCCGTATCCCCGTTCAGCACCTTGGTGGCCGGCATTCCAACGCCGAGAAGATCAGGTTCCCCAGCAGCGAGTCGAATCGTGTTGTACGGCGCAAGCCACTCTCGTAGCGCCTGCGGAATGGTCCACCCGCCCCACGTGGATTGCGTGAACTGCGTTTCTGTGACCGCGTACTGATCGGGGCTCGTCTCAATATCAGGATACAGCGTATCTTTCGCAGCAGCAAGCACCGTAGGTTCAGCGAGCGAGGCTGCCATTATACTGCCAATTACGCGTGGGAAACATAATTGGGGGGTTTAGAGATCCCGAATCAGAGGCGTGGTGTATCTATTTGCCATGAGTTCTAAATTTACCGTTGACACTCTTTGATGGCTTCCGTCGATCGTACAGCCTGAGGCATCGGCAGGACGACCAAATCTCAACGCTTATCCCTCACACAAGTATTCTTCAAGTATGTCCCAGAGCATATCGAAAGATGACTCTAAGCCGATCGATCTCGCTGAGGCAGGCCAACGAACACTCCAAATCGGAGCCGACAACCCCATCCGAATCAGCTCGGGCCATCGAATCCTCCATCACGATGGGAAGTGCTCGCGGCCACATGGCCACAACTACGAGATCACCGTGGAAGTGACCGGGGAACTCACCGAAGAAGGCTGGGTCGTCGACAAAGGCGACGTCACGGACGTCATCGACGCGTGGGACCACCGGTTCCTCGTTGAGGAGGGCGACCCACTTGTCGATGCCTTCGAAGCGTCGGGCGACGGCGACGCCCTCGTCGTCCTCGATCACCCGCCGACCGCGGAGGTGATGAGCGTCCTCCTCGAACAACGCATGCTCGATGCGTTCCCGGATACCGTCTCGGACGTGTCGGTGTCGGTGAGCGAAACCGGCGAACTCTGTGCGAGTTACTGATGCCGGTCGCTAGCGATATCGAGGAACCCGCAACGGACGCTGACGTGACTAGTGAGGGCCTCCCGATCAACGAGGTGTTCTACTCGTTACAGGGTGAGGGAACGCTCGCAGGTGTCCCTTCTGTCTTCGTGCGGACGTCTGGGTGTAACCTCCGGTGTTGGTTCTGTGATTCCTACCATACGTCGTGGGAGCCGACCGGGGCGTGGCGCGACGTCGACTCGATCGTCGAGGAAATACAGTCCCACGAACAGGCTGGCCACGTCGTGCTCACAGGTGGGGAACCACTCATCCACGAGGAGTCCGTCGGGCTCTTAGAACGGCTTGACGCAGAGGGGTATCACACGACGGTGGAGACGAACGGGACGATCCATCGGGACGCGCCGATCGATCTGGCGAGTATCAGCCCGAAGTTGGCGAACAGCACGCCGACACCGGAGCGTGACCCGAAGGGGGAGGGCGAGTGGGAACAGAAACACGAACAGAACCGGATCGATATGGATGCGTTGTCTCAGATGGTCGATGCGTACGAGACCCAACTCAAGTTCGTCGTGACCGACGAGTCGGACCTCCCGGAGATCACGGACCTGGTTGACCGAGTGCGAGAAGCGACGGCGACGACCGTTGCCGATGATGACGTCCTGTTAATGCCGGAGGGCATGACGCGCGAGCAACTCGACGGGACGCGAAGCGAGGTCGCCGAGCTGGCGATGGAGTACGGCTACCGGTACACGCCGCGACTGCACGTGGACCTATGGAACGACGCACCGGGTACATGAGTACGTCACTCTCAAAGACCGGTCGGCAGAGCGCGGTGCCGCGAGTGCGGTGTGGTGAACAGAGCGATAATCGATTCGACGCAACCAAGCAGACATGAGCAACAAAAGCGCGGTCATTCTGGTATCCGGCGGGATGGATAGTGCGACGGCTGTGTACGAGGCGATCGAGCAAGGGTACGAGCCGTACTTCCTCCATACGTCGTACGGGCAACGCACCGAAGACAAAGAGTTCGAGTGCGCGAAAGCGCTCGCTGAGGAGGTCGATGCGGCTGACTTCCTCCACATCGAAACGGGGCACCTCTCGCAGATCGGGGCATCAAGTCTGACGGACGAAGAGATGGACGTGGCCGACGCGGATCTTGAGAGCGATGAGATCCCGACGTCGTACGTCCCCTTCCGCAACGCCAATCTGTTGTCGATGGCGACGTCGTACGCGGAGGCGACTGATTCAGAGGCGCTGTTCATTGGGGCGCACTCCGAGGACTTCTCCGGGTATCCCGACTGCCGCCCCGCCTTCTTCGAAGCCTTTCAGAACGTGATCGATGTCGGCACGAAACCGGAGACGGAGATCGAGCTGAAAGCGCCGTTCGTCGAGTGGTCGAAGACGGAGATTGCGGAGCGTGGCTTGGAACTCGGCGTGCCGTACGACATCACGTGGTCGTGTTACCGAGACGAGGAGCCAGCGTGCGGGACGTGTGATGCGTGTGCGTTCCGGCTTGAGGCGTTCCGAAATGCTGGGTCACAAGATCCGATCAAGTATGCTGAGCGGCCGGAGTTCTCGTGATGCGCTTGTTCAAACGAAGTAGGAGGTACTGACCCGAGCTGCTGCGCTCAAGAACCGTCGCTGACGGCACCGGTAAGCTTCTTGTGTTGAATTATCTCGCAATTCTGTTCAGAGTATGGATGAGCGCTACAACGACACCAAACGCTTCTGATACTAACTGAGGGATTAGTTGGGACATGAGTCTCCCCATCATGTGTTTTTGTGATCTCATAATCCTCAGACAACTTTATCAGATTCGGAATATGTACCTGTTCTATGTACTTTTGTGACGACTGTGGGAGTATGATAACCCCACAGAATGGGAGTGGTCAGTGTGAAAATTGCGGCGCAGAGTACGAAATACAGGGTGGGAAGTCAGAATCGTTCGAAAATGAGGCTGAGGAGAATCTTGGTGTTGCCGACGGTGGGGAGTCCACAAAAACAAAACTAGAGTCTCTTCCAACGACAAAATCAGGAAGTATACCGAAATCGGAAGCGATGGATTGGCTGAAGAATCGAGATCGACCGTCGGGGGCCGAGATGAAGCGAGCGATGATGGAAAAGCCGAGCGACTTTGAGGGGAGCACATACCCGACAGATATCTCGAATATTCGAATTACCGGCGATCCCCAATTCATTGAAACCATCGCAGGGCTATTCCGCTGGGTTGTCGATATGGAGGACTACAGTCGTCGGGTTGAGATTAACCTGAAGGAGACTGAGGACCGAGAGACTGGTGAGAAAACGGGAAATTACGCATTGTATTTGTCTGTTACAGAACGCGGATAGCATGCTTGTAGGACGCTATTACAGCCGATTTCTCCGCAAATAGCGATGCGCCGTCGTGATTCGACTGGTAACATTTCGGCTAGTTATGAGCGTCACTGACAGCAACTTCTCGACGGCCCGGATAACGGCCAGTTAACGATCTGTCTGTGTGGCCGCTGCTCAGATTGAGCTAAAAGAACATTCACCAAAGCGACCACAAACACTTATCCGATACTTGTCGGTAGTCATACCAGTACTAATGACTCAGTTTGGGCCCCGCCACGAGAAACTCCTCGACGCATGGGCAACCACTATTGAGACAAATGGGCGGGGAAACGGCTTTGATTTTACATCGCCAACACGGACCAACGTACTTGAACAGAAAGTAGAGGCCTTTCTTGACTCGCCGTCTGAAGACGAGTTTAGGGATGTATGGCAGAGCGAGCTGATCCGGGGTGCAGCGTTTGGTGGATCAAATGCGGTCCTGAATAATTGGAATCTGCCGATAGATGCGTTGGCCGAGTTCATTCGAGAAATTAGGGATGCCACCTCATATGATCCAAGTTGGGAACGACAGATTCCGGAATACGTTATCCCAGCAGTTCGTGAATTTTATGGCAGATGTGATCCTGAGACGAGACCGATTCTTAGCTCAGCTACGCAACGAGGATTGTCCACGTTCGGATTTGGGACGGTCGAATCCTTTTCTGATGCAGCGGGGGCACTGAGGAATTTTCAGGAGCGGTACTGCGAGCAAATTGGCCATATGACTGCAGGAACCGAGCACGAAGTGGCACTTTCTGATGAAATCGAGCAGTTCCTCCATCTTGTGTCTACGTCCGACGAGGCAGAGCTCCGCAAAACACTCGACATGGCTGTGCCGATGTATGAGACGTTTGCCGGATGGGATGCCCTCCAAACTCACGGCAACCCGATCGAACTTCACGGTCTTTCCACGGTACTCGATTCCTTTTCGGCGGCCTCGAATAGTGCGGCATACGAACGGGATACGCCGCTTGAACAGTGGGGCGATAATCACTGGGAGACGTGGAAAGACGAATATTGCGCATACGTTTCCGGCGAGGTCCTGTCGAAATACGATCTAACCGAACTACAGGCCGCCGATGTAGAACCGTTCTTGGACGACCTGTCGGTCGCTGAGCCGCTTTCTGATGTCATTCCAATCTACCTGCTCGGCGGCCGGTGGCAGCCGTGGGACACCTTCCAACAGCTATCGACGACGAAATCGGACAAAGCCGCGACTGTGCTCTCAAATTTGCTGAACGAGGATGCTGGCCCACTGATGGACCGGCTTGAATCGTTCAACGACTTGTACAGTGAACTCTCCGATTCGGGAAGCGAGCGGATGTCTGTTGCAACGATGTTACTGATGATCGTACACCCGGATCAGTACGTCATGTATCGATACCAGATGTTCGATGATTTCTTTTCTGAATTTAGTGACTACAGTGTTCCATACGGGTTCAACCCCGGTGATTACATATTAATGCTTGACGCGCTCCGGGGCGTACAAGCCGATCTTGATACCACAACCGATCACGACATCCGAATGTTGGACGTCCACTCTCTCCTGTGGCTTGTTCATCGAGAAGGTCCGCCGTGAGTACACTTAGAGGTATCATCGCTCGACGCGATTACAGGTCTAACTTTCAACCAGGAGTTCAAAAACCCAGATGTAGACTATGTGTCGGCCCCTGCGTAGCATAAAACCGCGGTAGCGACGACATCATCACGTGATTGAGTAGGCGACGCAGGATGTTCGGTAACGGCGTCGACGAGGGCCGGGTCGACGCCGATCGTTACACTTAGTGTCTGATCGTCTTTGTCGAGCCCGACAAGATCTCCAAGGAGTTCTCCGTAAGCCGTGGTTTTGAACGAATCAAGATCAGTGAACTCATCGGAATCTGTAACTACGCCAGCTAAGGCCTGATCCACTATCGACGAGTGTGAGGAGACACTAGTCTCCGGTTCAGTCTCTATTCCACGAAGTCGGTCACCAAGGTATGCTGTCGTCGCGTCGGTAGCAACATCAGCGATGGTCATCGGACCTTCGTCAGTCTCTGCTATGAGGTGAGTAGCAAGTGACGTTGTTAGCGGATCTAACACGACGAAGAATCCCTGATTATCTTCCTGCTCAGTCGATGTAGTGGGGGATTCTGGTGCGGGGTAAGTTTCGGTTGTTTCCGTTTCGGGATTCTCCGATGTGGATTGAGTTTCGGTTGTTTCTGTTTCCGGCTTCGAATCCGGCGACACGGATGGAGCATCAGGAGAATCCACATTCTTATCACTGTCTGTCGGCGTAGTAGCGTCCGAATCATCCGACTCAGCGGTTGAACGAACTGAATCAGATTGTGATGTATTGTGATCGGCATCACCTGCGCCATCGGTATTTTCATCATCAGGTGACTCGGTTTCGTCTGCCGATGTCGCTGACTGCTGACTACGCCGTGCGATTTCTTTGAGATCTGCTTTTGAGAGTTCTCCGGATTTTATTGCGGAGACAACCCAGTCATCAAGTTGATTGAATGATGCGCCAGTGGTGCGAACAAGCCCTACGGATTCGGCTGGTGAGCCTTGTGAGTCGGATTTAGTATCGTCCTGATCGTCATCTGAGGTTGTCATGCTGGGTGAGTTTGGTTTGCGGGCAGTTGCCGTCGAGGAGCCAGTATCGCTATCAGCGGCCTCTGTTGTGGTCGGGCCGGTATACGCCGTCTCCTGGGCCAGTACCTGTTTCACGTGCTCGATGTCAATGCCTTCAGCAGGAAGATCGACCGTTGGGGAACGTGATAGACTGGGCAAATCGACATCGGAAAAGAGATCTGTTTCAGTTAATGCACCGACGCTTTGCGTCGTGGCTTGTGTTGGGGTCCGACCGCCGTTGGGAGCCCACGGCGGTGCGCGCCACTGTCCATTCGCGTACAGCGTGTACTCGCCAGAATCCGATGGTGACCACACGTTACTATTGAGATGATTGAATTGGTTACCAGCCCCGCGATGCGTGTGCGTGATAACGGTGTGCTGTGGGTTAGCCGACTCATGTACCGATTCTAGGGCGTCGTATTCCGGATGGTTCACGATGCGGAAATCATGAACGGTACACTGTCCGCTCCGAATCGGAGATTGCCCGGACCCAATCAGCTGTACGACACACGCGTCTGGCTGGTCCCGTAACACGCCATATAGTCGGCCAGAACTACGTTCACTCGGAACATCTGGGCCAGCGATCGTGATTATCCCACGTCCCAGGGCCTCATCAGTATGGGAAAACTCCGGGACAGGTCGGACAGCGTCAGCCTCGTACTCCAATCGCTCATACAGCTTTGCGGCCTGCCCCACGACGCGTACTCGGACTCCAAGTTCAAATCGCTCAATCAACGCACCCAATAGATACGCAACGTGAACACCCACAATACCGCTTGTCGTGACGAGTGTCTGCATCCCGCTATGTGCTTGCTGTAGCGCAATGCCAAGCGCCTCAGACAACTCTGAAGAGAAGTTACTGCTCGTCGCCACGGTGAGAAATAGGACATCCACGTCTTGAATCGAGTCAAGTGGGAATTCCGGATACCCGCCTGCCCGGGTGAGCGTAAAGTCACCTGTCGCAAGAATGTAACCGGTGTCGACACCCTGGTCCTTCTCAAATCGGAATAGATACCCGACTGCTCCGGGGACGTGTCCGGCAGGTACCGGATGAAATGCTACTTCGGACCCAACTGATGTCCACCCGTCGACGGGCTCAATTGCTGATGCAAGCGAGTCGTCTGCTTTGACCCCTGGCTGTTGTGCTGCGATGTCGAGTACGTCGCCGATGATCTGGGCCGTTGCTGGTGAGGTGTATACTGACGTGTCGGCGTCTATACACTGATCTAGTGACTGGTAATGATCTGAATGAGCGTGGGTAAGACAGACGGCATCGATCATTTCGTTCCGGTTCAGTATCCGATCAAGCTCAAGTTCTGCACCGGCATCGACCAAGATGGTTGTCGGACTGTCGGCGTTCGCAAATTGAAATCGCAAGAGAAAGGACTCGTTTCCCCCGTGTGGGTTCGCATGATGATATGAGAGATCCACCTGAATTTCTAATAAATTAGCATGTTATAATGATGTGTCGGTGTCTGTGTACAATCTTTGTAGTTCTACTAGCTTAGTAATCAGATGCGTTTTATACCCGGATCCAATTCCGTCAAATATCTATTACTATTGCTAGGTGGACGAATCTATATTCAGTTAGTCGATAAGTCAACTGCGAACCCGATTATCTTAAATAACTACAATTTGACTGATTTATTTGTTCGTGCCTGTCTTTCACAAATATAGTTCAGACTATCATAAGTCAGGGTATTACGTCAACGTGAATTGGAGTGCCCCTCACCCTTATCCACTTCAGACACCGGCAATAACCGAGCAGATATATCGTGAATTTGGATTCGAACCAGGCGACAACGTACCGAATGAACTTACATCACGCCTATTTAATGCGGGTCTTCATTGGACTGAAGGTAATGGAACGGGCGATCCACAGCAACAGACGAATCTCAACCCAATATCTGATGCCGATTTTCCGGAATTAGATTTAGATCAGCTCAACGGTGTTTATGAACTACTAGACAGAGTTGAGGGCAATATCGAGGGACAGACTGTCGATACAGGGTCTATTGATGAACTCCGATCTCAACTAGACAAACTCCGAAAAAAGTCAAACTCAGGGAGAAGTACGATAGATGTGGAAGATGCGCCAGATCAAATAGCACCGCTCATTAGCGATATCTTGGAAGAAGAGATTGACCAGAAAGAGGCAGATAGACTACAAGACAAGGCCGAGTTCCCGAGGAAATTCAGTCAATCACTTTATCAGTTTGTTCGAGACCATCCAATAACTCCTCAAAATGTAGCCGTCAATGATCATGGTGACCCAAGTTATCGATTCCAAAGTGGTTCTGTTGAATGGGAACTTGCGGACTGTCGGCCAAAGAACCTTGATTTCGACTGGGCAGTAACAATATCTCCGGAAGCAAGTCGTCAGTTCGGGATTCGCGTAACATCAGATGGAATCGTGCGACTTGTTCATCAGAAAGACCGCTTAAGCGAACAGCAAGCAGCAGATCTTATTACAATAGTACCCTGTCTAGTCTGGCTACTTGATATCTTAGATGGATATCCAATCCACGACCATTGGAACGGTTCTGGTATCCAAAATGATCTTCCTAGTCCGCATCAAGAGTGGTTTGAGGCACAAATCCGTTCAGCTGTCAGCGCTCTCGATCTAAACCAAAATCCCACAGAGGGCGTGATTATAGACAATCCGGGGCGGTACTTTGCCCGCGTTCGCAGTGTAGATCGTTCTATCGTCTGCGTCCCTGTGAGTTCTCTACCAGACTCTGCTGAAATTGGAACTGAAGTCACATTTGAAACAACAGTAAAGTACGGAAGTCTATATGCTAAAGAGATTACAGGAATAGAGATTAAAGATCCTGGAAGAAGAGAGATCAGAATCCAAGATGATGATAAAGAGTACTCTGTTCAGATTCCCCACCCACAGGAAGCTGCTACTTCGAAGGCTCTTTTAAGAACATTGAGGGCTATATTCGATACAATAAGCCCAGCTGCCGCACTAAGTAATGAGCCAGTTCAGGAGTTGGCAAATTGCCTTGGATCGGCTGAGTTGAATGAATCAGACAAATTGCTCGGAGTACTTCTTGAACACACTCCGTTTGATCCAAACACATTCCCGAAAATTGTTGATGAAATACACACTCATAAACAAATCCCAGATGAGGCAGGTTTTCAATTGGTCCCGCTTACATTTTCTGTCGCCGTCTTCTATGATGTTGTTGATTCAAAGGCAGTTATTGAACAGGCAGACCAACAAGGAGACACAACCGTTCTCTATCAACGAGATGGGGAGATCCTCGTCGTTGGGCAAGAATTACTCTGGCACTCAGTTTCTGAACCGTTAGCAGCAATCCCGGATCAACTTAGAAAATCCATCACTAAGACAGAGCATGGTCGGTTAATAGTCGATCTTCTCCCATCAACCATCGCGGCACTCAGCGAACGACAGTTCTACGCGAGTCGGCCAAGTGGAGACGCGTTCGTAAATCAAATACTCCGCAGTGGGGCTGAAGATGTGGGGGTACACTTGCTCTATCTCGCGTCAGACGATTAATGACCTGAGGCACATCTTTTGGCACAGGAGGGTGCGTTACAAATCACCTCAGCTTTGAACGTTGTCATGTTGACACTATTTGGCCCGAAATCGGAGGAAAAGACGTTCTACGAGGAGTCTACGGTATCGGCCGAACTGGAGGGTGATTCACAGAGGATAATGAAGCCAGCGTTCACGGCGTTTGAACCTCTAGTGGAGAGTGGAGCGTCTGCGGCTGAACTCCCTTTTCCATGCTCACACCGTCTCAGCCGCCATTTTCGGTCCATTAAGTGTTAGATACTCAACGTTCAAAGCTGAGTGAGGTACTGAAGATGCGATCGGCTGCGAGGCTTAGAGGCTGGTGCTAGTTCATCGCTTGTCCAGTCGGGCGAATCATGAGTTCGTTGACGTCGACGTGTTCGGGTTGGTTCGTTGCGTACACGATTCCACGGGCAATGTCTTCGGGAGCCAGCGTTGGCATATCCACTTCGGAAAGTTGTTCAAGCAGTTGCTCGTCAGTGATGTGAGTCGGGAGTTCAGTATCAACCGCACCCGGTTCGATGACCGTGGTTCGGATGTCCTGTGGCGAGAGTTCCTGTCGAATGGCATCGGTGAAGGCAGTGACACCGAACTTCGTGGCGTTGTAGCCACTTCCGTTGGTCATCGTTTCCCGCCCCGCAACTGACGAGACGTTGACGACGTGGCCACCGTCTTGCTGTTGCATGATGGGGACCACAGCGTGCGTGAGATTCATCAGCCCTATCAGATTCACTTCGACCATCTGCCGGAGATTCGACCGGTCTGCTCGTTCCAGTGGCTCGAGAAGCATCACGCCGGCGTTGTTCACGAGGACATCGATCCGGCCGTACTCGTCCATAGTCGTCTCGACCAGTGTGTCGATATCGTCTTCCTCCGTGACATCGGTTTCGACGACGAGTGCGTCTCCACCTTCCGTGGTGATTCGGTCCGCGAGCGCTTCGAGTTCGTCGACACGCCGTGCTGCAAGCACGACACTTGCGCCCTCTGTGGCAAGTGCTTCGGCAGTCGCCTCGCCGATTCCTGAAGATGCGCCAGTTACAATCGCAACACTGTCGGAAAGGTACTTGCTGTCAGTCGATGGGTTATCAGACATCAACAGAAGATATGTGATACCGGAAGGAGCGAGTTGTGCTTACCAGTAAACCCATTTATATAGACGAATGACCGTACTTCACATTCCAGGGTATTGAGCGGGATTCTAATGGAGTTACACTCCGCTAAATTAAACGCTGGGTGCGACAACCTGTGGGGTCAGAGGGTGCGAGGGATCAGACAACAGTCTGGGGAAAAGCGACCGGGAGACAAGATTTACTCACATGGAACAGTCGATGGAATCCCGAAAGAGTCCGAGGCTACTGCGGCAAGACACTCATATACTGCTGTGGACCAACAGTCTCGCTTATCAGCTGTCTCTCAGCTCTGCGCAGGAGATCAGACGCCGCGGCGGCTGAGACATCGAGTTCGGACGCAAGATCATCCGTCGTGAATTCACGCGGAGAATCGTAGTACCCCTCGGCGAAGGCGATCGAGATGGCCCGGTATTGCTTGTCGGTCAACCCGAACTGGTCGCGTTCGCCGTCGTTCTCGGGGTCTGAAGCGATCTTTAACAGCTCGAATGGAATGTCGTGGACCTTACATCGATCTCGCAGTGTGGCCAACGACTCGTAATCCGAGAACACCTTCTGTTCCCGAATCCCTTCGCTGGTCACTGTTGCATCCATGACAACTCCCTCAATTTCTTCTGGGTCGTGAGACCGGGCAAGATTCGAGTCATCTCTCACGATGAGTTGATAGAACCAGCCGTCGGCGGTTTGTCCAATCTCCATCGCATTGATAACCTCCGTAGCCGAATCCAGTTTTCGATCGAACATATCGTGCGAACCTGTATCGACAGTTACCGTCATCAGTATCTTGTTATTGTTGAGAATAAACGGGTTCGAGATCGATAGCTCACCGCTTGGAATCGCTTCTGCAAGTCCAACGAGTGGGAGCGTGCGGTCAGCCAGGAGAATCTCGGCGACGAGCACCATGGGTGATAGTTGGCTTCGGTCTATTTAATTTCGAGTTTCCACGCTGGGGAGACTCACTGTGGTGCTTTCACCGTCTCGGTTGTCTCGAAATCATACTCGACGCCAGTCAGCTTCTCGCTCACGTCCCAGAGTCGCGCTGCGTCATCTACTGATGTCAGTCGCTATTCAACTGAAAGTTTCTGTGGTCTGATCGTGGTCGCGTTAAGTTAGAGGATGAGGCGGACAATTTCTGAGTGTCTATGCCAGAATTCGGCCGCCTCAGCGAACGTATCACGTGGGTCGACCTGTCGTTTGTGGAGCGAGGTCGAACGCCTCGCTGGGCGATTGAACTAGGGCTCCGCTGTCATTTGGTCGGTATGTCACTTCGTGAGGCAAGTAAACATCTTGGACTGTTTGGGATCGATCGGAGCTACGTTGCGGTTCATAACTGGGTTCATAAAGCCAATCTACAGCCGATCTCAACCGTCTCCGAGGATCAACTCGCGGCTGACGAGAAGATGATCCGCCTCCACGGCCAGCAGTTCTGGCTGTACGGCGCGGTTGATCCACAGACGAACGGGATCCTCCCCGTGAGCCTCTATCCAACCGCAAATAAACAGACGACGCGATAGTTTCTCACCGAGCTACACCGGCGCTATCAGCTCGATAACGTGGAATTTCTCGTCGATGACGCAGACTATCTCGGCTCAGTCCTCGCTGAAGACGGCTATCGATTTTAAGTCATTCGGCATGGAAGTTGGAATGCCATCGAACGTGTCTTTTGAGAAATAAAACGACGAACATCTTCGTTTGCGAATAGTTTTAGCAATGTCGCGTTAGAGACAGCTCAAAACTGGCTCGAAGCCTTCGCCGTCTACCACAATTCGCGTCAAAATTAACACGACCGCAAGGTCAGATTTCTTGCCGGCATCTGCGACTTGATTAGTAATTTGTATTTTGTCTCACATATTGAACTTAGATAGGAGCAACAATTACAGGTATGTCGGTGAACAGCCCACATTTGTCGTTTAATGAGCAATTATATGTAGTAAATCCTTCCAATGAGTGATGGCACGACGGCATTCACGACGGTCTGTGCTGAACGCGGCGGCTGCCGGCACCGCGGTTTCACTTACCGGCTGTCTCGGCGGCGACGATGGCGGCCAAACAGTGCGGATTTCTGGTGGTGTCGGGCCACTGCCGATGGTACAGGTGTGGGCTGACATCTATGCTGAGCAAAGCGACCTTGCCTTCGATATCTCCGGCGGCGGCACTGGGGTCGGAGTGTCAGATCTGTTTAATAATCAGGTTGATGTAGCAATGATGGGGCGTGAACCCTTTGAAGAGGAACTTGAACGCGGGCTGGTCGCGGTGCCGATGTTGATCGACACCGTCGTGGGAACGGTTAATAAAGACAACCCGGTTATCGATCAGATTCAATCACAGGGGGTAACTAGAGCGGAGTTAGAAGCAATATTTACTAAAGAGATCACTAACTGGGGAGAACTGTTTCCAGACGCCGGTGTTGACGCCGAGATCGTCGTCTACGGCCGTTCGGACGCCTCTGCGGCGTACAAAAAGTGGGGTGAGTTCCTCGGCGGCGAAGGCGACGCCTACACACAAGACGATCTTGAGGGACTCTCGGACGGCAACTTCAATGGCGATCAGCCGGTTGCCCAGTCGCTCGGCGAGAGCGAGAACGCCATCGCGATGAACAACGTCAATTACGTCTACAATCTCGACAGCGGCGAACTCGACGGTGATATCCGGCCGATTCCCCTTGATCAAAACGGTGACGGACTCTCTGAATCGGAGTCGTTCTATCAAACTCGCGGCGAGTTGCTCGCGGCCGTTGAGCGCGGCGACTACCCGGCACCGCCGGCCCGTGAGATGTGGCTCGCCGCAAACGGCACGTTCGACGCCTCTGTCGCGCCGTTTATACAGTGGGTGCTCACTGACGGCCAACAGTATGTCTCCGAAAACGGTTACGTCCCCCTAACGGAAGACCGTCTTGAAGACGGACGAGCGACCTTGGAAAACAACACGGAATCGTGACCACCGACACCGACAGTCTGCGGAAGCGGGCTCGGTCGAGCCGCCTCGGCCGACGGCTGCTTGCCGAACGCTACAGTAGCTACTGGCTCACCCTGGCGGGGTATCTGGCGATCGCGCTGTTTGGGGGGATCACACTACTACTGTTCTACCGATCGCTGCCAATCCTCTCGGAGTATCCGCTGAGTTCGATGTTAACCTCTACAAACTGGGACCCTGCGCGGAACAATTTCGGCTTTTTGCCGGCGATCGTCGGTACCGTCTACGTCACCGCACTCTCGATGGTAATGGGGGTTCCGATTGCGCTCGGTGCGGCGATCTATATCGCCGAGTACGCTGAAGGGCGAACAAAAACACTCGTCGCCGCACTGATCGATGTGTTGGCGGCGGTCCCGAGTGTGATCTTCGGGCTGGTCGCACTGATCGTCGTCGTGCCGTTTATCGGTAGCTACGTCGCCCCGGTGTTCAACGAGAGCACCGCTGGCGTCGGCATCTTTACTGTCAGTCTTGTGATGGCGATCGTCGTCACCCCGTTTATGACCTCGTTGTCGGTTGAGTCGCTCGAATCGCTCCCCGACGAGCTGCGGGAAACGTCGCTCGGCGTCGGCGCAACCAAGTTTGAGACGATCCGATCGGTGTTGCTTCGGGCGGCTGGGCCTGGGATTTTTTCGGCGATCTTACTCGGCTTTGGGCGCGTGTTCGGCGCGACGATCGTACCAGCGTTGCTGATCGGCGGCCAGACACAGATTCCCACCTCGGTCTTCTCGACCGGCCAGACGCTGCCAACGCTGATCGTCAATGATTTCGGCGAACTGATGTCGCTCCCGCTCACACAGTCGGCGTTGATATTTGTCGGGCTAATGCTCGTCGTCGTCGTCTGGCTGTTTAACTTCGGGGCGATGCTCGTCCAGCGGCGGCTCAAACGGCGGTGGCAGTACCAATGAACCGCTATACCACACAGCGACTGTTCGGTATCGCGGTGCGGGCGGCCGCCCTGCTTGTCGTCGGTGTGTTACTGTTGGTCATCGGGGTCACCGTCGTCAGAGGTGGGGGCGTGTTGCTTGCCGATCCATCGATTGTACTCACGCCACCCGGCTCGCGATACATGCTCGAAGGAACGGGAGGCTTTCTACATGCAGTGCTTGGCAGCCTCTTTATTGTCGGCCCGGCAACCATCGTCTCAATGGTGGCTGCGGTGTCGACGGCGGTCTATCTCCAGAGCGACTACTCCAGTAAACGGTTTTCCGACGCTGTGAACATGTTTCTCAACGTGCTGTGGGGTACCCCGCCAATCGTCTACGGCGTCTTCGTGTTGACGATCATCATCGCTACAGGTGCCCAGACAAGTTTATTTTTCGGCATCGTCGCTATCGCTATCTTCCAGTACCCGATTATGACGCGCTACACCGACGAGGCGTTGCGTGCAGCCCCGGAGACGGTTCGAGAATCGACCTACGGGCTTGGTGCGACCCGGTTTGAGAGCATGCGGATGACCGTTCGGGCGGCCGCACCAGGCGTTATCGCCGGCTTGGTGATGGGGTTTGCCCGCGGTATTGGTGATGCGGCAACCGTGCTGTTTACCACCGGCCGAAGCACCCGGATGCCTGGTGGACTGTTCGAGGCGGCGACGACGCTGCCGGTGCTCATTTTTGATCAGGCGATGTCGTTTAATCCTGAGGTTCGTTCCCACGCTTACGCGGCGGCGTTCGTGTTGACTATTGCTGTGCTCGGCTTGATCCTCCTCTCGAAGCTGTTAGCCGGCCGCTACGCGCGATATACACCCGGAGGAAACAGATGACAGAGATCCCACTCACGACAGACCAGCTTTCAGTAACGTACACCGGCGACCGCGAAATCGAAGCCGTCAAAGGAGTCTCTATCGACTTCCCGGCCAACACGCTCACAACAATTATTGGCCCTTCCGGCTGTGGGAAATCGACGCTGTTGAAATCGCTCAACCGGCTTCACGATATTCAAGAGAACGTTGAGATCGACGGTGATGTCCTGCTCTCCGGGGACTCGGTGTACAATACCAACGTGCCAGCCCCGGAGATACGCAGACAAATCGGCTACGTTCCCCAGACCCCGACCGCACTGCCGGTGTCGATCTACGAAAACGTTGCCTACGGGCTGCGCATCCACGGTGACTACGAGTCGAAGGCCGATCTCGACGAGAAGGTCGAAACCTATCTCCGGAAAGTCAACCTCTGGGATGAGGTCGCCGATCGGCTTGACGCGCCGGGCGCGGAGCTATCAACCGGACAAATCCAGCGGCTCTGTGTCGCCCGGTCATTGGCTGTCGAGCCGGACGTGTTGCTCTGTGACGAGGTGACCTCCGCGCTCGATCCGGTGTCGGCCGAAAGCGTCGAGAAGACGCTCAGAAAATTAAAATCCGAGTATACGATTATTCTTGTCACCCACAGTATGGCTCAGGCACGCCGACTCGCCGACGAGGTCGTGTTCCTCTATCTCGGAGAGGTCATCGAGAGCAACGACGTTCAGTCGTTCTTCGAAGATCCACAAGAGGAGCGGACAAAGACGTTTATTGGCGGTACAACACCGGTTGACCGCGACGACACACCTGCCGAGCAGACGGCCACACCACCAGCCCCTGACGGGAGTAAAGGGTCGACTGCCGGCGATGACAAGCGGTGACGCTCTTCAGTAGACTGGCGGAACCAGGAGTATTAGTGCCTCTGGCCTGGCAAAGACGGGTATGTGTGAAGACCGTCCTGCCTTCGGCCAGAGGCTAGCGGAACTTGCGGAACTTGGGGTAATAGAATTTCGGCCCGAGCCGCTCGACGCCATCGTCGAGCGGCGTCTCAAGACGGTGTGGGAAGAACGCTCCTGTCCACACTGCGGCGCAGACAACCTCCACGCTC
>NZ_SGTV01000026.1:0-43830 GCF_005435035.1 Halorubrum sp. SD690R
GGGCGGGCGTTGGGGGGCTCTCCGCGGCGGCGTACCTCGCGGCCGCCGGCGCGGAAGTGACGGTGTACGAGCGCGCCGAGCGCGTCGGCGGGGTCGCCGGTCGGATCGAACTCGACGGGTTCCGGTTCGACACCGGGCCGTCGTGGTACCTCCTTCCGGACCTGTTCGACCGGTTCTTCGACGACTTCGGTCGGTCGACCGAGGAGTTCTACGACTTGACGCGGCTCGACCCCCACTACCGCGTCTTCTGGGACGACGGCGACAGCGCCGACGTGCCCGCCGATCCCGACGCGGCCGCCGAGCTGTTCGAGTCGTACGAGGCGGGCGCTGGCGAGGCGTTCCGCGAGTACCTCGCCGACGCCGAGCGAGCGTACGACGCGGGGATGGACCGGTTCGTGCTCCCCGGACGATCGCGGTTCCGGGACTACCTCTCGCTGGACGTCCTCGCCGGGGGACGGGAGCTCGACCTCCTCTCCACGCTCGACGAGACGGTGCGGTCGTACGTTGATCACCCGAAGCTCAGGCAGCTGTTGGAGTACACGCTCGTCTTCCTCGGCGGGTCGCCGCACAACACGCCGGCGCTGTACCAGCTGATGAGCCACGTCGACTACGGGCTCGGCGTCTACTACCCCATGGGCGGGATGTACGAGGTGATCGAGGCGGTCGAGACGGTGGCGCGCGACGCCGGCGCGGACGTTCACACGGGCGTCGAGGTGACGGCGCTGGAGCCGATAGACGGCGGCGTCGAAGTCGAGCTCGGCGGCGACCGCTACGTCCACGATCGGGTCGTCTGTAATGCGCCGCCGGCGCACGTCGAGCGCGAGCTGCTCCCCGACGGCGCCGTCTCGCGGGTCGGCGACTACTGGGACCGGCGGACGTACGGGCCCGCGGCGCACCTGCTGTACCTCGGCGTCGAGGGGGAGCTGCCGGAGCTGGAACACCACACGCTCGCGCTGCCGACGGACTGGGACCCGCACTTCGCGGCGATATTCGACGACCCCGCGTGGCCGACTGGGGAGACGGACCCGGTCGTGTACGTGAACGTGCCCTCGCGCACCGACCCGTCGGTCGCGCCCGACGGCCACGAGGCGGTCGTGACGCTCGTGCCGCTCGCGCCCGGGCTCGACGACACCCCCGAGCGACGGACGGCGCTCAGGGAGCGCGTCCTCGACGCCGTGGCGTCGCGGGCCGGCGCCGACCTCCGCGGCCGGATCGTCGCCGAGGAGTCCGCGTGCGTCTCCGAGTTCGCCGAGCGGTTCGACCAGCCCGGCGGGAGCGCGCTCGGACTCGCGCACACGATGCGACAGACCGGCCCGCTCCGCCCCGGGCCGCGCGTCCGCGGGACCGACCGGCTCTACTACGTCGGCGGGAGCAGCAACCCGGGGATCGGGGTGCCGATGTGCCTGCTCGGCGGCGAACACTGCGCGGCCGCCGTCGAGGCGGACGTCGGCGCTGGCCCGCTGGACCGACTCCCGCTGGTCGGTCGATGACCGCGAGGGACGAAACGATCGTCTGGTATTTAACCGATAAATAAGAATATTTCGAATAATACGAGTCGGTTCCGGAATCTGTTAGAAAAACCTTACCAGTCAGGTTGGTACATTTAATAAATACGCCACGTGATACACACCGTCGCATGATCGAAACAGCAGCGGCCGACATACTCGCAGGCGGAATGGTCCCGCTCGAAATGACCCAAACGCAGATCTTCGAGGCCGTTCAGAGCGACACGCTCCTCGCTTCGTCGCTCTGGATCAACATCGCCCTCGCGGGCCTCTCGATCCTCCTCTTCGTGTACATGGGCCGGAACGTGGAGGACCCGCGCGCGCAACTGATCTTCGTGGCCACGCTGATGGTCCCGCTGGTCTCTATCTCCAGTTACACCGGCCTCGTCTCCGGGCTCACGGTGAGCTTCCTCGAAATGCCGGCCGGCCACGCATTGGCCGGGCAGGAGGTTCTCACCCCGTGGGGCCGGTACCTCACGTGGGCGCTGTCGACGCCGATGATCCTCATCGCGCTCGGCCTGCTGGCCGGGTCGAACACCACGAAGCTGTTCACGGCCGTCGTGGCCGACATCGGGATGTGCGTCACCGGCCTCGCGGCCGCGCTGACGACGTCTTCGTACCTGCTCCGCTGGGTGTGGTACGCGATCAGCTGCGCGTTCTTCGTCGTCGTCCTCTACATCCTGCTCGCCGAGTGGGCCGAGGACGCCGAGATCGCCGGGACGGCGGACATCTTCAACACGCTGAAGGTGCTCACCGTGGTCCTCTGGCTCGGCTACCCGATCTTCTGGGCGCTCGGCGCCGAGGGGTTGGCGGTGCTTGACGTCGCGATCACCTCGTGGGCGTACAGCGGGATGGACATCGTCGCGAAGTACCTCTTCGCGTTCCTCCTGCTCCGGTGGGTCGTCAACAACGAGCGGACGGTCGCCGACGTGGCGTCCGGCCTCGGCTCGGGCTCGCGCGGCGGTGCGGCGCCCGCCGACGACTGAAGCCGGTCGCGTTCTCGCGGATCTTTTTTCGGTCGCTCGCCCGCCAGCGGTCGGCGTGACGACCGAGAGCAAAGCGCTAAACCCGCGGCGGCGGTGAATCGGGACATGAAACAGGCGATCGTCGCGCGGACGGACATCGGGATGGGCGAGGGGAAGCTCGCCGCGCAGGTCGCGCACGCGTCGCTGTCGGCGTATCAGGACGCGAGCGAGCGGGCGCGGAAGAAGTGGCAGGGCGAGGGACAGAAGAAGGTCGTCCTCAAGGGCGACTCCGAGAGCCGGCTGTTCGAGCTGGCCGACAAGGCGGACAGGGAGGGGCTCCCGTACGCGATCGTCCGCGACGCCGGGCACACGCAGTTAGAGCCCGGCACCGTCACCGCGCTCGCGGTCGGGCCGGCCCGCGACGACAGCGTCGACCGCGTGACCGGCGACCTCTCGCTGTACTGAATGGCCCCCGAACGCACCCTCCGCGAGGCGCACCCGACCGAGCGCGCCGTCGGGATCGCGTACTACGTCAGCGACGCCGACGGGATCGGCGGCCGGCTCCGCGAGTCGCCGGAGGACTTTCGGGTCCGAGAGCTGGAGGCGTTCGACGCGGAGCCGCTCGGCGCCGAAGCGGGGAGCTACCCCGAACTCGTCGTCCGGGCGACGCTCCGCGACTGGGACACGAACGACTTCGCGCGCCGGCTCTCGGACGCCCTCGGGATCAGCCGCGAGCGCGTCTCGTGGGCGGGGACGAAGGACAAGCGCGCCGTCACCACGCAGCTGTTCACGGTCCGCGGGGTCGACGCGGACGCGCTCCCCGAGATCCGCGGCGCCGATGTCGAGGCGCTCGGCCGGGCGGGGCGGAGCCTCTCGTTCGGCGACCTCGCCGGCAACGCCTTCGAGATCCGCGTCGCGGACGCGGTCGGGGAGGCACCCGAGCGTGTCGCGGACGCGGTACAAGACCTCCGGGCGTTCGCGGGCAGCGCGGACGGGCCGAACGACTCCTCGACCGGTGAGCGGGCGTTTCCGATCGAGGCGACCGTCGGCGTCCCGAACTACTTCGGCCAGCAGCGTTTCGGCAGCCGGCGACCGATCACCCACGTCGTCGGGCTCGCGATCGCCCGCGAGGACCCCCGTGAGGCGGTCCGGCTGTACGCGGGTAACCCGGCCGAGACGGAGCCGGACGACACCCGCGCCGCGCGCGACCGTGTGAACGCGGCCTTCGGCGTGAGCGACGGTTCCGGAGCCGACGACGGCTTCGGGGCCGACGGCAGTCCCGGCGACGACGGTCGCGCCGCCGACGGCACGGGCGACGGCGACTGGGCCGCGTGCCTCGACGCGATCCCCGGAAAGCTCCGGTTCGAGCGGTCGATGGTCCACCGGCTCGCCGACCGCGGCGTCGACCCCGCCGCGCCGCCCGACGACGAGGACTGGTGGCACGCGCTGGAGGCCGTTCCCTCGAACCTCCAGCGGCTGTTCGTCAACGCCGCGCAGTCGTTCCTCTTCAACCGGATCGTCAGCGAGCGGCTGCGCCGCGGCCTCCCCTTCGACCACCCCGTCGCCGGCGACGTGGTCTGTTTCGCCGACGGCGACGCGCCCGGGGAGCTGTACGCGCCCGACGCGGACCGGCTCCAGCGGGTCGACGCCGACCGCGTCGACGTGGTCGCCAGGCACTGCGAGCGCGGGCGGGCGTTCGTCACCGCGCCGCTGGTGGGCACCGAGACGGAGCTCGGCGACGGCGAGCCCGGCGAGATCGAACGCGAGGTGCTCGCGGACGCCGGCATCGAGCCGGGGGACTTCGACCTCCCCGGCGAGTTCGACTCCGCGGGCACCCGGCGGGCGATCCTCCTTCGGACCGACCTCGACGCGTCGTTCGCGGACGGCGACCCCCGGTTCGCGTTCGCGCTGCCGAGCGGGTCGTACGCGACCGTGCTGCTCCGCGAGTTCACGAAGCGCGGCCCGCTAGCCCTCTGATCGATCCGCATTTGTGTATTTTCGTAAACCTCGCGGCGGCGGAAACCACCACGATACTGCGACACGTTCCGAGCCGTTTTTGTGCGGCTGTCGTCAATCGAGGCCATGACCCGAATCGTCGTCATCGACCTCCACGGCCAGTTCACGCACCTCGAACGGCGGGCGCTCCGCGACCTCGGCGTCGACACCGAGATCGTCTCGGCCGACGCGCCGGCCGACGAGGTCGACGCTGACGGGGTCGTCCTCTCGGGCGGGCCCGACATGGACCGCGTCGGGAACGCGCCGGACTACCTCGACCGCGACCTCCCCGTCCTCGGGATCTGCCTCGGAATGCAGCTGATCGCCAGCGAACTCGACGGCGCGGTCGGCGAGGGCGACTACGGCGGCTACGCCGACGTGGACGTGGAGATCGTCGACGACGAGGACCCGCTCGTCGGCTCGCTCGCGCCGGAGACGCGCGTCTGGGCCTCCCACGCCGACGAGGTGACCGAGCTGCCCGACGGGTTCGGTCGCACCGCCACCTCCGACGTCTGCGGCATCGAGGCCATGGCCGACCCGGACGCGGGGCTGTACGGCGTCCAGTGGCACCCGGAGGTCGCGCACACGGAGGGCGGCGAGGAGGTCTTCGAGAACTTCGTCGCGATCTGCGAGTCGGCCTGACGGCGTCGCGCGGACCCGAGGCCCGCCGGTAGCGGCGGTGAAAGAACGGAAGGAGACGGCGAGCGCCTACTCGTCGAACAGCTCGTCGACAGCCTCGCCCGCGGTCTCGACCGCCTCCTGCGCGACCGCCTCTCTGTCTGGCTCGGCGTCCGCGGGCGCGTTGAGGTAGACGTCGACGTCGAGGACCCCGTCCTCGAAGGTGACGGTGACGTCGAGATCCGTGACAGCCGACTGGTCGTAGTGTTTGAAAACGATCCCCTCGGCCGCCTCGGCGGCGGTGCGAACGACCTCATCGTCGCTCGGGTCCGAGGCGGCGTCGGCGTCGTCGGCCACGGCCTTACGCGCCGCCGGCGCCCGGGCCGCCCGGTCCCATCGGGCCGCCGCCGCCGGCGCCGCCCTGGAGCATCTGCTGGAGCTCGCTCTGGAGGTCGTCGAACTGCTCCTCGACGCGCTCCTCCTGCTTCGTGAGCTGCTCGACGCGGACCTCGAGCGAGTCGACCTTGTCCTCGAGGTCGTCGTAGGCGGACTCGTAGTCCGTCTCGACGAGGACCTCGCCGATCTCGCGGTACATGCCCGCGTCCTCGTCGACGTCTTCGAGGGCGTCGAGGGCGGTCTTCGACTCGTTGAGCGCGGACTGCGCCTGCTCCTTCTGCTCGGCGACCTGCTGTGCGGTCTCCTGAAGCTCCTGCAGCTCCTCGATCTTCTCCTGTGCCTCGGGCGGCATGTTCCCTTGCATGGGCGGACCGAGGCGGCCCGGACAGAAAAACCCCTTACTTCTCCGACGAGGGACAATTCGCAGCGCAGCGGACTGAAAGGCCGCCGTATCGGCATCTCCGGTGATCCTCAATCGCGGCCGGTACCGACGCGTTCGGCGACGGCGATCAGTCGCGACCAGCTGTTGACGCCGGCGCGCAGCGCCACGAGGTCGTCGGCGAGCACGCGGACCCGGACCGCGTCGCCCTCGCGGTCGACCGTCGCGGCCGAGCGGGCGTCGTCGATCTCGCCGATCTCGGGGCCGAGCGCGTCGGCCACGACCCGTGCGCGCCGCTCGGAGGGGTAGGTGAACGAGAGGACCGTCTCATGTGCGCGCGTCACGGTCCGAGAGGGAGACGAAAGCGTCGGATTACTCGACGTTCACTTCCTTCACGTCGCCGCCGCGCTCCTTCAGGAGGACGCGGTGGCCGCAGTACGGGCAGCGCACGCCGCCGTACTCGTCGAGGGTGACGTCGCGCTTACAGCGGGAGCACTTGTAGCTCATCGTCCTATTCCTCGTCGGCGAGCGCGGCGCGGATGGAGCGGCGGACGGTGCGACCGCCGGGCGTCTCGGGGCGGTACGCGCCGCCCGTGAACGTCTCGCCGGTCTCCTCGTTGACCCAGATGCCGGTACCCACGCGCTTGACGTCGTCGCCGTCGACGGTCGCGTTGCGCATCTCCTCTTCGATGTCCTGGACCCGCTTGCGGGCGACCCGGCCGTAGCGAGCGCCGAATCGGCCCGCGCTGCCGGTGCTTCGAGCCTTGTCCTCAGCCATAGTAGCCACTCCTACCGCCAGCGCAGGTAAAAAGGCTGCGAGTCGCGGCGGTTGGAAAGTCACGCGCGACGAGAGAAGGCAACCGGATGTGACGGCGGCGCGTGCCTGCGAGCGGCCGGAGCGAAGCGGCGGCCGCGAGGGGCACGCGCGAGGGAGTCAGTCGCCCGAAGCGAAGCGAGGGCGAGTGACGAGGCTGGGGAGGTGTGAGGCACGGGGCGGCGCTGTGCGGGGTGGGACTCGAAGGGGCAGCCGTGAGGGCGCCGTAGGCGATGTAAGCACCGGAACGAGGGAGCGAACGAAGTGAGCGACCGAGTGAGGAGCACAGCGAGCGTACGGCGCCCTCACGGCTGGGGCTTTGGCGGTGGGAACCGGCGATCTGTAGCTGACCGAGCAGAGTTGAGCGGCTTGAGCTTCGGCTGTGTTCGACTCCGGAGTACCGATATGAATGGAACACACACCCGCGTATCGACCGCAACACATTTCACAACCAAGTAATACTACCAAGTTGTATGGACGGATTCAACGGCTTCGCGGACGTGAGCGAGACCGACGTGACGAAGGCGATCGGGAACGAGTGGACCGACGGATTCCTCGATTTCACCGACTCCGAGGTCATCGTCCTCGGCGGCGGCCCCTCCGGACTGATGGCCGCGAAGGAGCTGGCCGAGCGCGGCGTGAAGGTGATGATCGTCGAGAAGAACAACTACCTCGGCGGCGGCTTCTGGCTCGGCGGGTTCCTGATGAACACCGTGACGGTCCGGGACCCCGCCCAGGAGATCCTCGACGACCTCGACGTGGAGTACGAACCGGTCGAGGACGTGGACGGGCTCTACACCGCCGCGGGGCCGGAGGCCTGCTCCGGGCTGATCAAGGCGGCCTGCGACGCCGGCGCGCGCGTCCAGAACATGACCGAGTTCACCGACCTCGTCGTCCGGGACGACCACGAGGTCGGGGGGATCGTGATGAACTGGACGCCGGTCCACGCGCTCCCGCGCGAGATCACCTGCGTCGATCCGATCGCGGTCGAGTCCGACCTCGTCATCGACGCGACCGGCCACGACGCGGTCGCGATCAGCAAGCTCGACGAGCGCGGCGTCCTCTCGGCGCCCGGGATCGAGCACGCGAAGCAGCACAACACCGGCATGGACCAGACGGGCGACGGCGAGTACGGCGCGCCCGGCCACGACTCGCCCGGCCACGACTCGATGTGGGTCGGCGAGAGCGAGGACGCGGTCGTCGAGCACACCGGCGTCGTCCACGACGGCCTGATCGCCTCCGGGATGGCGGTCGCGACCGCCCACGGCCTCCCGCGGATGGGCCCGACGTTCGGCGCGATGCTCGTCTCCGGCAAGCGCGCCGCGCAGTCCGCGCTCGACGAGCTCGGCGTCGACGCGCCCGAGGTGTCGCTGTCGACCGGTAGCGCGCCCGCGCCCGCCGACGACTGAAAATCCGTCACCGCTGACGCTGCGGCGACCGACCCTCCACCGTTCCGATCGCTCGGCGATACGTACTCGACTGCGGAGCGACCGCGAGCGCCGGCAGAGCCCCGGTCGCGGGCTCCGTGTCCGGGACCCGCGAGGGACCGTTCTTCACGAACGTTCACTCGGGAGCGACTCAACCGGGTGCCTTTTTCAGCCGCTACGCCGAACCCGGCGGTATGCGAAACGCCAAGATTGTCTGTACGATCGGTCCCGCCTCGGACGACCGGGACACGATCCGCGGCCTCGCCGACGCGGGGATGTCCGTCGTCCGACTCAACGCCAGCCACGGGACGACCGACCACCGGGAGACGGTGATCGAGCGCGCCCGCGCCGTCGACGACGAGATCGACGACCCGCTCGCGGTGATGGTCGACCTGAAGGGGCCGGAGGTCCGCACCGCCGAGATCGACGACCCGATCGCGCTCGCCGAGGGCTCGGAAGTGAGCTTCCTCGAAGGCGACGACGCGACGCCCGAGCGCGTCGGGCTCACCCACTCGATCGGGGCCGCCGAGCCGGGCGACACGATCCTCCTCGACGACGGCCGGATCGAGTGCCGCGTCGAGCGCGTCGACGGCGAGTCCGTGGTCGCGACGGTCGTCTCGGGCGGCAAGCTCGGCTCCCGGAAGGGCGTGAACCTGCCGGGCGTCGCCATCGACGTGGACCTGATCACCCCGGAAGACGAGGCCGAACTCGACCTCGCGGCCCGGACGAACGCCGACTTCGTGGCGGCCTCGTTCGTGCGCGACGCGGACGACGTGTACCGGATCGCCGACGAGCTGGAGGCGCGCGGCGGCGACGACATCCCGATCGTCGCGAAGATCGAACGCGCCGGGGCGGTCGAGAACCTGGAGGGGATCGTCGACGCCGCCGACGGCGTGATGGTCGCCCGCGGCGACCTCGGCGTCGAGTGCCCGCTTGAGGACGTGCCCGTGATCCAGAAGCGGATCATCCGGACCTGCGTCAACGAGGGCGTCCCCGTCATCACCGCGACGGAGATGCTCGACTCGATGGTCTCCTCGCGGCGGCCGACCCGCGCGGAGGCCTCCGACGTGGCGAACGCCGTCCTCGACGGCACCGACGCCGTGATGCTCTCCGGCGAGACCGCGGTCGGCGAGGACCCGATCAACGTCGTCGACACGATGGACCGGATCGTCCGGCAGGTCGAGTCTAGCGACGAGTACGCCGAGACGCGCGAGCAGCGCGTCCCGACCGCCGAGGAGGGCTCCCGGACGGAGGCGCTGGCGCGGTCGGCGCGCTACCTCGCGCGCGACATCGGCGCCTCCACGGTGGTCGCGGTCTCCGAGTCGGGCTTCACGGCGCGAAAGACCGCGATGTTCCGCCCGGGCGTCCCGGTCGTCGCGACGACGCCGAACGACCGGGTCCGCCGACAGCTCGCCCCCTCGTGGGGAGTCCGACCGGTGTTGACCGAGTACGCCAACGACATGGAGTCGATCCTCGACAACGCGGTCGACGCCGCGCTCGACCGCGGCGGCGCGGCGTCCGGCGACACCCTCGTGGTCCTCTCCGGGATGCTCACCGAGCTGGAGGGGACGAACACGACGAACACCCTGAAGGTCCACGTCGCCGCGGAGACGCTCGTGACCGGGAAAGGGGCCGTGGCCGGCCGCGTGGCCGCCCCGGTCCACCGGACCGAGGACGGCGACCTCGACGCGCTCCCCGAGGACTCCGTGGTCGCGCTGGGGCCCGAGTTCAACGGGGAGTTCGGCGGCGACCTCGACCGGATCGCCGGCATCGTCGACGCCCGCGAGGGGATGACCGGCTACCCCGCCGTCGTCGCCCGCGAGCTGGGCGTCCCGATGGTCTCCGGCGCCGCCCTCCCCGAGTCGGTCGCCGACGGGACCACGGTGACCGTCGACGGCGAGCGCGGCGTCGTCTACGACGGCGACGTGCTCCGCGCGGCCCGCGAGCGGTAAGTACCGGCGACGCCCGCGACGCGACCGCCGCGCTCGGTCCGGGACCGACGCGCCCGCCAGCCATTTATTACGGAGTCGCGTACGAGGTCGTATGAGCGACGAATCCGGCGACGGTGCCCGCGACGGAGACTCGGCCGTCGAGGCCGGCGACGACGCCGTCACCGGCGATCGGAGCCGAGCCAACGACGCGGGCGAGAAGGGCCCGGACGGCGGGACCGAGTGGCGCTTCTCGGTCGACGACGTGGGGCCGGACGGGGTCACCGAGGACACCGCCACCCCGGCGGACGAACCGATCGAGCCGGGCGACATCACCCTCGAACACGCGGCGTTCGTCGTCCTCGGCGTCGCCCTCACCGTCGGCACCTTAGTGGTCGGACTCTGAGTCGGACGCCGCGGGGAGACCGGACAAGGAGCGTCGAGAGCGTCCGAGCGACGAGCGGCGAGACGGCCCGAGGGGAGAGCGTCAACGGCTCGTCGGACGCCGCGCGACCGCGCGCACCACCACTTATCAGGCCGCGGCCGTAGGACCGAACATGAACGCGCTGGCACAGTCCGGACTCCTCTCGCCGGACACCCTCCCCCTCCTGCTGTTGACCGCGGGGCTGCTGCTCTCGATGGCGGAGGCGCTCGCGCCGGGGGCGAACTTCATCGTCGTCGGCATCGCGCTCATCGGTGCCGGGCTCGGCGGGCTGGCGCTGACCTCGCTCGGCGTCGCCGGCGCCCTCCTCACCCTGTTCATGGCGCTGCTGACGCTCGTGTTCGGTGCGGCCGCCTTCTACGCCTACCACGAGTTCGACTTCTACGGCGGGAAGGGGCAACAGCAGACCAGCGACAGCGACTCCCTGAAGGGGAAGACCGGAACCGTCACGGAGCGCGTGACGCCCACGGGCGGCGAGGTGAAACTCGCCGGCGGCGGGTTCAACCCACACTACTCCGCCCGGTCGATGGAGGGGACGATAGACGAGGGCGAGGAGGTGATGGTGGTCGACCCCGGCGGGGGGAACGTCGTCACCGTGGAGTCGATGGGGTACGTCGAGGACGACATCGACCGCGAGCTGGCGGCCGACCGCGCGCGGAAGGCCGCGGCGAGCGAGGCCGAGCGGGAGGCGGACGCGGCCGAAGAGGGCGCCGACCCGGAGGCCGAACTCGAACGGGAGTGACGCGGTCGGCGGCGGCGCGTTCGACCGAAAAAGCACTTGTGTGTCGCCCCGGATCGCTTGGGCGTGCCCTCCCCGCTCGCCGTCCTCACGAGTCCGATCGGTAGCGTCCTCGACCGCGTCCGCGACGCGGTCGACTCTCCCCGCGCCGGGACCGTCGCGGTCGCGATGCTGGTCGTCGTCACGATCGGCACCAGCGTCGGGATCATCGCGCTCGGGGCGGTCTTCGACGCGACGGTCGACCAGCAGATCACGGTCGACAACCCGGATCGCCCCTCGGAGTCGACCTGCGAGACCTTCGGCGACGACCCCGACTCCGCGTTCGCAGAGGAGTGTGACGAGCCGAAGCAAATCGAGGTCGACGCGGGCGAGGAACTGAGCGACGCCGCGAACGGCTACATCCACTACGGGCTGCTCGGCGTCCCGATCTGGTGGGTCGCGTTCGCGCTCGCGCTCCACGTCGGGGCGCTCGTCGCGGGCGGCTCCGGCTCCGTCGGCGACTCCTTCGTGATCGCCGGGTGGGCGATCGGGGCTGAACTGCTCCGGCTCGGCGCCGGGATCGTCGCGATCTGGTACACGCTCTCGAACGCGGCGCCCGCGGGGTCGTCGTTCGAGGCGCTCACGACGGACCTCGTCGCCGCGATCACGAGCGCGACGGGGCCGCTGCTGGTCGCGTCCGCGGTAGCGATCGCGATCCAGTGGGTCGTGGTCGTCGGCGGGCTGGCGGCCGTACACGACCTCGACCGCGGCCCCGCGGCGGGGGTGGCGACGTTCTTCGCCGCGATCGCCCTCCTGATCGCGGCGGTCTGAGCGCTCCCAGAGCGGTCGGCCCCGGGCGTCGGTTCGAGCGCTCGGAGCCGCCGATTCGGGAGTTTTTAAGCCGCCGGCGCTCCCCCTCTCGGTATGATCCTGTCCGACGCAGACATCCTCGACCGGCTCGCCGAGGGCGACCTCGCGATCGAGCCGCTCGACGACGTCGACCAGCAGGTCCAGCCCGCCAGCGTGGACCTGCGGCTCGGCGAGCGGTTCCTGGAGTTCCAGCGCACCAACATCCCCTGTATCCACCCGACAGACGCCGGCGAGGTGAGCGAGTACGTCACCGAGACGACCGTCGCCGAGGGCGACGAGTTCATCCTCCACCCCGGCGACTTCGTCCTCGGGACGACCGCCGAGCGGGTCAGGATTCCGGACGACCTCGTCGCGCACGTCGAGGGGCGCTCTTCGCTCGGGCGACTCGCCATCGTCGTCCACGCAACCGCTGGGCTGTGCGACCCCGGCTACGAGGGGCAGATTACCCTCGAACTCTCGAACCTCGGGACAGCCCCGGTCGCGCTCTCGCCCGGGATGCGCGTCTCGCAGCTCACCTTCACCGAGCTGAAGCGGCCCGCGGACCGGCCGTACGGCGCCGAGCGGGGCTCGAAGTACCAAGGACAGGACGGCCCGCAGGCGTCGCGGATCGGCGACGATCCGGAGTTCGTCAACGATAGCCGCACCGATGAAGCGGCCGGAGGTGACGGGCGATGAGGTTCATCGAGGAGGTCGTCGTCGACGAGTTCCTGCCGACCGTCCGCTCGATGCTCGCGGAGGACCTCCGCGACCGCGGGTTCACCCAGAGCGAGGTCGCCGACGCCCTCGGCATCTCGCAGTCGGCGGTCTCGAAGTACGCCGCCGGCGACGTGGCCAGGCACGAAGACATCGTCGCGGACGAGCGCGTGCGCGACCTCGTCGAGCGCGTCGGCGAGGGGCTCGCGAGCGGCGACCTCACGCCCGTGGCCGCGCTCGTCGAAATCGAGGTGCTGATCCGCCAGCTGGAGGAGGGCGACCTGCTCGCCGACCTCCACGAGGCGGCGATGCCGGGGCTCGCCGACGCCGACGTGGAGTTCTCGGTCCACGACCCGGACAGCGGGCTCCGCGAGCGCGAGCGCGTCCTCACCTCGGTCCGGCGCGGGCTCCGCACCCTGACGAACGCCTCCGGCTTCGCCGGGCTCATCCCGAACGTCGGCGCGAACGTCGCCGAGTGTACCGACGACGCCGCCACGGTCGACGACGTGGCCGCGGTCCCGGGCCGGCTCGTCGACGTGAAGGGCCGCGCGATGGTGCCCGGCGAGCCGGAGTTCGGCGTGAGCGAACACGTCGCGACGGTGCTGCTCGCGGCGCGCGAGGCCGGGTCCGGCGTCCGGGGCGCGGTGAACCTCCGGTACGACCCGGAGACGGTCGCGGCGCTCGGCGAGTCGCACCCGACCGTCGAGTTCGACGCCGAGCGCGAGACCCGCGAGGCGGTCGCCGACGCGGTCCGGGAGGCCGACCGTCCGGCGGGCGACGAAGCGGAGACGCTCGTGGCGTACCAGACCGGCGCGGTCGGCGTCGAGCCGATCGTGTACGTCCTCGCGCCGACCGCTGCCGAGGCGGCGCGGATCGTCCGCGGCCTGCTGTGACGCGGGGCAGGTCGTCCGCGACCGACCGTGACCCCGTCACGGGCGACGGGTTTTAGACCGGACCGTCCAAATTCACGGGCGTGACACGGACACGGCGGTCCGGGATGCGGACGCGCTCCTTCTAGCGGCGGGCGGACCCGTCGCGGCGGCGACGGCCGGTAGCGCGGCCGATGCCGGCGTGGCGGCGAATCCCGCCGCCCTTCCGCAGCGCCCGGACCGTCGACCCGGCCGCGGTGTGACCAGTTCCCGAGCCGGCCGCGACGGGCCAGAACCAGCGGGCTTTAGACCCGATCGACCGACATACGACATACACACACCACATGAGCCACGACGACTTCCCCACGGCCGACCCGGCGGTGGTGACCTGTGGGCTGCCGTACGCCAACGGCGACCTCCACATCGGTCACCTCCGCACCTACGTCGGCGGCGACGTGTACAGCCGCGCGCTCGAACGACTCGGGCAGGAGACCGCGTTCGTCTCCGGCTCCGACATGCACGGCACGCCGGTCGCGGTCAACGCCGAGCAGGAGGGCGTCTCCCCGGAGGCGTTCGCGCTCGACTGGCACGAGCGCTACGCGGAGACGTTCCCGAAGTTCAACGTCGAGTTCGACAACTACGGCCACACCCACGACGAGACGAACACGGCGGTGACTCAGGAGCTCGTCCGCGACCTCGACGAGGCGGGCCACCTCTACGAGAAGGAGATCATGGTCGCGTACGACCCCGTCGACGACCAGTACCTCCCGGACCGCTACGTCGAGGGGACCTGCCCCTACTGCGGCGCGCACGCCCGCGGCGACGAGTGCGACGAGGGGTGCCAGCGCCACCTCGAACCCGGCGAGGTCGAGGACCCCGAGTCGACGATCACCGGCAACCCGGCGGAGTACCGCGAGCGCACCCACCAGTTCTTCGCGGTCTCCGAGTTCGCCGACTACCTCTCCGACTTTCTCGACCGGCTGGAGGGCACCTCGAACGCCCGCAACCAGCCTCGCGAGTGGATCGAGCAGGGGCTCCAGGACTGGTGTATTACCCGCGACATGGACTGGGGGATCGACCTGCCCGGCGGGAACCCGCAGGACCTCGTCCTCTACGTCTGGGTCGACGCCCCGATCGAGTACATTTCCTCGACGAAGCAGTACTCCGAGCGCGTCGGCGCGGACGCGTTCGACTGGGAGGCGGCCTGGAAGGAGGGCGCCAGCGACGACCACCCCGAGGGCGGCGAGATCGTCCACGTGATCGGCCGCGACATCATCCAGCACCACACGATATTCTGGCCCGCGATGCTGGAGGCGACCGACCACGCGGAGCCGCGCGCGGTGATGGCGAGCGGGTTCGTCACCCTCGACGGGAAGGGGTTCTCGACCAGCCGCGACCGCGCGGTCTGGGCCGACGAGTACCTCGAAGAGGGGTTCCACCCGGACCCGCTGCGCTACTACCTCGCCACCAACGGCGGGTTCCAGCAGGACGTGGACTTCTCGTGGGAGAAGTTCGCCGAGCGCGTCAACACCGAGCTCGTGGGGACCGTCGGCAACTTCCTCTACCGCTCGCTGCTGTTCGCCCACCGCAACTTCGAGGGCGGCCCCGACGCCGACGCCCCGAGCGACGACGTGGCGGCGCGGATCGACGAGGCGGTCGACGACGTGGCCGCCGCGGTCAACGACTACTCCGTGCGGGCGCTGGGCGACGCGGTCACCGACCTCGCGCGGTACGGTAACGAGTACATCCAGCGCAACGAGCCGTGGAAGCTCGTCGACGAGGCCCCCGACGAGGCGGAGCAGGTCATCTACGACTGCGTCGCGCTCGCGAAGGCGATCGGGGTCCTCTTCGAGCCGCTGGGCCCCGAGAAGAGCGAACGACTCTGGGAGCAGCTCGGCGAGCCCGGCTCCGTCCACGAGACCACCGTCGAGGCGGCACGGGAGGGCCCGGCGGGCGACCTGAGCGAGCCGACCGAGCTGTTCGAACAGATCGAAGACGAGCGCGTCGAGGCGCTCAACGAGAAGCTCGAAGCGCGCGTCGCCGAGGCGAAAGCGGACGACGGCGACGAGGAGCGCGACGACGGCGCGGACGCGACCGACGACGACGGAACCGACGCGAACGCCGACGAAGCCGACGCCGACGACACCGACATGACCGACATCGAACCCCTCAGCGACGACCGCATCAGCTTCGACGACTTCCAGGAACTGGACATCCGCGTCGGGCGGATCGAGGACGCGGTCGGGATCGACGGCGCCGACGAGCTGCTGAAGCTCACCGTCGACCTCGGCGCGGAGACCCGGACGATCGTTGCGGGGCTCAAGCAGCTCCACGACGTCGGCGACCTGCCCGACACGAAGGTGATCGTGCTCGCGAACATGGAGAAGGCGGAGCTGTTCGGCGTCGAGTCCAACGGGATGGTCCTCGCGGCCGGCGAGGAGGCCGACCTCCTCACCACCTACGAGGGTGCCGGACCGGGCACGAAGGTGAAGTGAGGCGACGGACCGGCCGGCGCAGCGCCGCTCAGGCGTCGAGCACTTCTATCAGGTTCCCCTCGGGGTCCCTGACGAACAGGACGGTGGTCCCGCTCTCGGTGGGCCGAGGCGGGCTCAGCGTCTCCACGTCGTCCGCGAGGCCGTCGTAGAACGCCTCCACGTCGTCGACGGAGAGGCCGAGGTGCGTCGCCCCGGGACGGTTCAGCTCCGGCGGGTCGGGGCTCTCCTCGCCGACCGGCTCGTATTCGACGAGCTCGACTATCGAGCCGCCGGCGTCGAGGTGGGCGAACTCGGCCGACGCGTCCTCGACGGCGACCGCCTCGGCGAAGGCGTCGCCGCCGACCGCGAACTCGGCGACGAGGTCGAGGCCGAACGTCTCGGCGTAGAAGTCGACGGCGCGGTCCAAGTTGGCGACGGTGATCCCGACGTGGTGGGCGGTTGGGTCGGACACGGGTAGGCGCTCGGCCGGCGCCGGGGAAACCGTGTCGTCTCAGAGCCCGAACAGGCGAGCGACGAGGCCGGCGAGGACGACCAGCGCGCCGAGAACGAACGTCCCCGGGAGCGGGAGAACGAACAGGAGCGCGCCGACCAGTATTAAGAGCGTCGAGGTCCGCATCACCGTCGTTTCGGCGTCGCGACCGATATACCTTCGGACGAGCGACCCCCCGGGACCGAAACGACCATTCCGCCGCCGGCCGACCCTCCGGTATGTACGTGGTCGTCAACGCGGCCCAGAGCGTCGACGGGAAGCTCGCCACCCGCCGCCGGGAACAGCTCCGGATCTCCGGCCCGGAAGACTTCGACCGGGTCGACCGGGTCAGGGCGGCCGCGGACGCGGTGCTCGTGGGCGTCGGCACCGTCCTCGCGGACGATCCGCACCTCACCCTCGACGAGGAGGACCGTCGCGTGGGCCGGCTCCAGAACGGGCGACCGGGCGACCCCGCGCGCGTCGTGGTGGACTCGACCGGACGGACGCCGACGGACGCTCGGGTCCTCGACGACGCGGCGACGACGTATCTCCTCGTCTCTGCCGCGACCGACCGCGACCGTCGAGCGGCGCTCGCCGACGCCGGCGCGGAGGTGATCGTGGCCGGCGAGGAGCGCGTCGACGTCGCCGAGGGGTTCGAGAAGCTCGCGGACCGCGGTGTCGACCGGCTGATGGTCGAGGGGGGCGGCGAGGTGATCTTCTCGTGTTTCGAGGCCGGCCTCGTCGACGAACTCCACGTCTACGTCGGCTCGTTCGTGATCGGCGGCCGCGACGCGCCGACGTTGGCGGACGGGGCCGGGTTCACCGAGGAGTTCCCCGGCCTGACGCTCGCGGAGACGGAGCGGTTCGACGACGGGATCGTCCTCTCGTACGAGGTCGGCGGTGGCGGCGGCGAGTCGTGAGCAGGGGGACGCGGCCCGGGGCGTGTGAACGGTAACCACGAAATCGCGGAGTACACGCGCCGTGCCACCGGTGTACACGAAAATCACCGAAGTATTTATATGCCGTCCGCAGGTAGTTGCGGGTACCAGAACGCCTCTGGCGCTGGTGGAATCGCACGCTGAAATGAACGGGAGTTCCTGCAGACGGCCCGACGCACCACAGCGAGCGTCCGCTATCGCCGGAGCGGTGATGGAGAGATAACAAATGGTAACGAAAGAAGAAGTCATCGAGCAGTACGACGTGGAACCGATGGACGAGGCGGACAACGTGGACCTTTCTGAGGACGACTTGGACAACGGCTCCAAGGGGCAGCTTATCAAACGCGCCGGGCAGCTGCGAGACCGACGCAACGAGCTGAACCAGATGGCGTCCGAGCGCGCCTCCAAGCGCGACGACCTCAACGCGAAGACGCGAGAGAAGGTCGACGAGGCCCAGGAACACCGCGAACAGCGCGACGAGCTCAACGAGCAGGTCCAGGAGCACAAGGACAAGCGCAACGAGCTCAACGCCGAGGCCAACGAGCTGTTCGACGAGGTCGAGGAGCTCAAACAGGACCTCGAACTCGGCTCCGGTAAGTCCATCGAGGAGCTCGAAGAGGAGATCGAGGACCTCGAGTTCCGCCAGCAGACCGAAGTGCTCGACGCCGAAGACGAGCGCGAGCTCATCGAGAAGATCGACGACAAACGCGAGAAGCTCGCCGAGAAGAAAGAGAAGGTCGACGACACGAGCGAGCTCGACGACCTCGTCGAGGAGGCCGAGGAGGTCCGCTCCGAGGCGTCCCAGCACCACCAGAAGGTGACGGAGCTCGCGGACAAGGCCCAGGAACACCACAACCAGATGATCGAGGCCTACCGCGAGGCTGACGACATCCGCGACGAGGCCGACGAGATGCACGAGCTGTTCGTCGAGGCCCAGGAGGCGGCCGACCGCCACCACGAGGACTTCGTCCGCGTCCAGAAGCGCCTGCGCGAGCTCGACAAGAAGGAGGAAGAAGAGCGGGAGGACGAGCGCGCCGAGAAGCGCGAAGAGGAGAAGGAAGAGGCCGAGGAGATCTATCAGAAGTTCAAGGAGGGCGAGACGCTCGACACCGAGGACCTGATGAAGCTCCAGAAGACCGGCCTCCTGTAAGCCGGGCGACGCGACCTTTCTGCGGTTCTTCTGCGACGCGCCGAGCGACGGGTCCGTCGCCCGCCACGCGCAGGTCGTCGGGGGTCCGCCGAGGATTGGCGATCCCGACCGAACGGCTCGGCTCGACGCCGTTCAGTCGGTGCGCGTCGGCTCGTCCTCGGCGACGAAGCGGTCGTACGCAGATGTGAACTCCGCGTCCGCCTCGGTCGCGTCCTCCCACGCGGTGAGGCCCCGCTCCGCGGCCGTTCCCGGGATCGAGTTGTCGAGGAGGAACGCCACGACCCCGCCGACCGCCATCCCCGTCGACCCGATGACGTAGACCGTGTTCGCGACCACGTCGGCCCCGAGGAGCGGGCCGAACAGGAAGACCTCGACCAGCCCCTGCTGGAGGGCGTCCGCGCCCCCGACGCTCCGCATGTACTCCGGGACGGCCAGTCCGGTGAACATCGCGATACCGACGACGAAGATGTTGCGCGAGGAGTCGAGGTCGACGTACTTGAGGTTCGAGAGCCCGACGCCGACGATCTGGGCGAACATGGCGATGTAGAGTCCGCCGATGATCGGGCTCGGGACGGTGGCGACGAGCTGGCCGAAGTAGCCGACGAACCCGACGAGGATCATGAGCGCGGCGCCGATCTGGACGACGTACCGCGAGGCCACGCCGGTGAGACCGATGGCGCCGACGTTCTCGGAGTAGGAGGTCGACCCGCCGGTCCCCATCACCCCGGAGAAGACGTTCATCAGCCCCTCCATCCCGATCCCGTGCGTCATCCGCTCGCTGCTGGGGGCGCCCATGCCGGAGAGCCGGGCGACGGCGTGGTAATCGCCGATGGACTCGACGATCGAGGCGGCGACGCCGGCGAGCATCCCGATGACGAACGCCGGCGTGACGCTCGGCACGCCCCACTGAAGCGGGTAGATGAGGTGAACTGGGTCGGCGGCAGCGACGCTCGCCAAGTCGACGTAACCCGGCGTCTCCGGTCCGAAGACACCGAGAACCGAGAGGGACGCCGCGAGTACCCACGCGACGACGATGCCGAGGAGAACCGGAAACAGCTGGAACAGCTTGGACCGCGCGCCGAGGTACTGCGAGAACAGGACGATGGCGACCAGCGTCAGGCCGACGAGCCACCAGTTCTGATCGGCCGTGGTGATCTCGGGGGCGTTGAACAGGGAGAGACCGATGAGGACGATGACCGGGACGATGACGACCGGCGAGAGACCCTTCCGCAGTCGACCGACGAGGCCGAAGTAGCCGACCGCGACCTCGGCGAGCGCGGCGACGATGATCGCGCCCTGAAGCTGTAACAGGGCGGCCCGCCAAGCCTCGATGCCGGCCGGCGGGTTCGCCGTCACGACGCCGATGACCGCGAGCGCGGGCGCGAGCATCGAGAACGGCGCGCCCTGAACGATCGGGTAGCGGTTGCCGAACGTCGTCTGCGCGAGCGTCGCGATCCCCGACACGACGAAGAACGTGCCGACGAAGCGGGGGATGACCGACTCCGGCATGCCCATCGCGCCGGCGAGGATGAGGGGCACGGCGATGTTCGCCCCGACCATCGTGAGGTAGTGTTGCGCGCCCAGCAGAAGCGACCTCCCGAGCGGTGGTCTGTCGTCGATGCCGTACCGAACGAACGCGTCGTCGTCCTCGTTCCCTCCCATTCCTGTGGCGTTCATCGACGCAGGGGTACAAAAATTCGGCCCTTGGCGGGCGCGGGTCGGCCCGTTGGGAGGTACGGTGCTGTGCCGCGGTAGCTCCGCGACGCGCGTCGGCCGACGACAGTATATATAAACGGTCCCGCGCCCAACCGACGGTATGGACGACGCGCCGGCGAACGGACGGAAGGGATTGCTCGCGGCCGCCGCGGTGGGCGCGGCGACGACGATCGCGGGCCGAGCGGTGCTCTCGCGGCTCACCGGCGGGCGGTTCGGTGACGCCGACGAGTACAACGCCGCGAAGGTGACCGTGTCGGGGCCGATCAGGCGAAGTCAGAGGCGACCCTCGCCGCTTTCGGGCCCCGGCGGCGCGACCGCCGACGACGTGGTCGAGCAGATCGAGGCGGCCGACGACGACGAGGACGTCGAGGCGCTGCTCGTCGAGCTCAACACGCCCGGCGGCGAGGTCGTCCCGAGCGACGACATCCGGCGGGCCGCCGCCGCCTTCGACGGGCCGACCGTGGCGTACGCGACCGACACCTGCGCCTCCGGGGGGTACTGGATCGCGAGCGGCTGCGACGAGCTGTGGGCACGCGACGCCAGCCTCGTCGGCTCCATCGGCGTCGTCGGCTCCCGACCGAACGCGAAGGGGCTCGCCGACAAGCTGGGGATCTCCTACGAGCAGTTCACCGCCGGGGAGTACAAGGACGCCGGCGTCCCGCTGAAGGAGATCGAGGAGGAGGAACGCGAGTACCTCCAAGGGATCATCGACGGCTACTACGAGCAGTTCGTCGAGACCGTGAGCGAGGGACGCGACATGGACCCCGAAGAGATCCGGGAGACCGAGGCGCGCGTGTACCTCGGCGACGACGCCGCGGAGATCGGGCTCGTCGACGAGCTCGGGACCGAGGACGACGTGGAGGACCGGCTCGCGGAGCTGATCGGCGCGGAGCCGGAAGTGCGCGAGTTCACGCCGGAGCGCGGACTGGCGGAGCGGCTCGGTATCGGCGCCGAGCGGGTCGCGTTCGCCGCCGGGAGCGGCGTCGCGGACGCCTTCGTCGACGACGGCGGCGACATCGACGTGGAGTTCCGCTAGCGACGGGGAGGATTTTTGTCCGGTCGCGGTGTGAGTCGACACGTGACGACGCTGGTCATCTGCGTCGACCGCTCCGGGGCGATCGGCCGCGCCACCAACGTCCCGATGCCGGTCGCCGGCTGGGAGGCCGTCCGGTCGCTGGTCACGGACGCCGGGCTGGACGACCCCGAGGACGCCAGCGTGAACTGCCTGCTGGAGTCGCTTCGCGTCGCGCGCGACCTCAGGGACGAACGCGAGGAGTCGGTGGTGGCGGTCGTCTCCGCCGAGAGCGACACGGCGGTCGGCGCCGACCGCTCTATCGCCTCCCAGCTCGACGACCTCGTGGAGCGGTACGACCCGCGGGCCGCGATCGTCGTCGTCGACTCCGCCGAGGACGAGCGCGTCCTCCCGGTCGTGGAGTCGCGGGTCCCCGTCGACTCCGTCGACCGCGTCGTCGTCCGGCAGGCCCGCGACATCGAGTCCACCTACTACCTCCTCAAGCAGTTCCTCGCCGACGAACAGCTGCGGTCGACGGTGTTGGTCCCTGTCGGGGTCGCGCTGCTCCTCGTGCCCGCGCTGTTCGCCTGGTTCTCCGCGGGCGAAGCGGTCGCGGGCGTCGCCGGGCTGCTCGGCGCCGCGCTGCTGTACAAGGGGCTCGCGATCGACCGGCTGATGGCGGGGATGCCCGAGCGCGTCCGCGAGGCGCTGTACGCCGGACAGGTGTCGGTCGTGACGTACGTCGTCGCCGGGGGGCTCGCGCTGGTCGGCGGCTTCTTCGGCTTCCTCGCCGCCTCGGAGCTGGCCCCCGGATCGCCCCGGCTCGTCGAGGTCGTGGAGTTCACCTTCGTCGCGGTCCCGTGGTTCGCGGTCGCCGGCGTGACCGCGGCCGTCGGGCGGCTGCTCGATGAGCTGATCCGCGACGAGGGGATCCGGACGCCGTACCTCAACCTCCCGTTCGTCATCGCCGCGGTGGCCCTCGTCGTCCGCGGGTTCGCGGGCTACTTCCTCGCCCAGGAGGCGATCCGGCAGCCGCTGTCGGCGTACGGGATGGCGATGACCCCGGTCCAGCAGCTGGCGGCGTTCATCGTCGGCGGAATCGTCGTGTCGCTCGTCGGCGTCAAGGTCGCCAGCGACGTCGGCACCGAGACCCTCGAAGACGTCATCGACGCGGACCGGGACGCCGAGGGGCAGCGCGAGTAGACGGCCGGACGAGACGTTCAGCCGCGAGGGCACGGGTAGACCGCGGACGCGTCGTCCGACCGACCGCCTTTTGTCGGTCGCGGCCGCGGGGGCGGGCATGGACGTTTACGGACTGATCGGGAACCCGGTCGAGCACTCGCTGTCGCCGCCGCTACACGAGGCGGGCTACGAGGCGCTCGGCCTCGACGCGCGGTACGTCACCTTCGAGCCGGACGCCGACGCCGCGGCCGCGGCGATCACGGGCGCGGCCGACCTCGGAGTGGCGGGGCTCAACGTCACGGTGCCGTTCAAGCGCGACGCCCTCGACGCGGTCGACGCCGCCCCGCTCGCCGCGCGCATCGGCGCGGTCAACACGGTCGACTACGGGCCGGTCCGGGCCGGCGAGGCCGACCGGCCGCGCGGCCACAACACGGACGCCGCCGGGGTGACCCGGGCGCTCGCGCACCACGACGTGGCGGTCGACGGGCGAGACGCGCTCGTCGTCGGGGCGGGCGGCGCGGGACGGGCGGCCGCGTTCGCGCTGGCCGACGCGGGCGCGACGGTCCACGTCGCGAACCGCACCGCGGAGCGGGCCGTCGAGCTGGCCGACGCGGTTCCGGACGCGACCAGCGGCGGCCTCGACGACCTCGGTGAGCGCGTCGCCGCCGCGGACCTCCTGGTCAACGCGACGAGCGTCGGAATGGAAGCGCCCGACGAGACCCCCGTCCCCGCGGAACACCTCCACGGCGACCTCGCGGTCCTCGACGCGGTGTACGCGCCCGTCGAGACGCGGCTGCTGCGGGAGGCCGCCGCCGCGGGCGCGACGACCGTCGACGGCGCGTGGATGCTGCTGTATCAGGGCGTCGAGGCGTTCGAAATCTGGACCGCCGAGGACGCGCCGGTCGACGCGATGAACGCGGCGCTGCGGGCTGCGTTGGAGTAAGAAAGGGTTCGGGACGGGAGGTTCGCCGCTCAGACCAGCCGTTCCGCGATCCGCGCCGCGCCCTCCGCGGCCGCGGTCGCGGGGCTGTCGGGGGAGACGACCTCAACGTCGCGGTCGAGCTCCTCGGCGAGGCGCTTCTCGAACTCCTCGGTGAGCCCGGGGATACACGCCATGCCGCCGGTTGCGGCGAGGGGGCGCCCGAGCGCCAGCTGGTATGGTTTCATGTGGTCGTTCGCGAGCTCCGGGAGGAACTCGTTGGCGACGACGTCGACCGCCTCGTCGATGTACCGGTCGACCGGCTCGCGGACGCCCCGGTCGACGGTGAACTCGTGGCTTCCGCCGCCCGGCTGCTGGATCACGTCTGTGAACGGCTCGAAGTCGTACACGTCCGCGTGCTCCTCTTTATACTCGCGGGCGGTCGTCCGGTCGATGTGGACGCGGCCCTGGCTCTCCTCCTCGACGGCGGCGACGATCCGGCGGTCGACCTCATTACCCGTCACCGAGCCGGTCGAGAACGGCGAGAGCTGCTCGCCGCGCCGGTAGGCGCACGCCTCCATCGTCGTCGACCCGAGGTTCACCGAGACGAACACCTCGTCGATCGCGTCAAGGTCGTCGCCGTAGGCGGGGATCGCCCCGCACAGCGACTCGGGGTAGCTCCGGGTCTCGACCTGGCCGATGGAGGAGCCCTCGATCACCGACTTGAGGTTCTCGACGCCCGCCTCGTTGTCGATGGTCGGCACCGCGTAGACGACCGCGCTGTCCTCGGGCACGTCGTAGGCGTCCACGATGGCCTCGAAGAAGCGCTCTGCGTCCGCGACGCTGTCGTCGTCCTCGGGGAGGCCCGACCGCAGCATGAAGCGCACGCGGTCAGGGTACTCGACCGCGGCCTCCTCGCCGAACAGCACCTTCTCTTCGCCGGTGATGGCGTCCTCGTAGGTCGCCAGACAGGTCAGCACCGAGTGGCGCTCCCGTCCGCCCCGCCCGTCGGGAACGTCGAGCACCGTTCGGGTGCTGCCGAGTTTTACGCCGACCGCTGCCGATTCGTCCGATTCGTTGATGTCCGTGGATTCGTCGTCGCTCATTGGTCACTCGCACACGAAGCGATCCGGACGATGGAGACGAGACTGATCCGGTGGTCCGCCGGCGTGAACGGCCGGTCGCGCGTCGGGGCGTCGAACCCCTCCAGCCGGCGCGTCAGCGCCGCGACCGCGTCGTCGCCGACCCAGTCGAGCTCGCCGTAGTAGGACAGCACGTCCCGGCTCCGCACGTGGCCGCCGACGTCGACGAGGTAGCCGAGCCACTCGCCGATCTCGCGTTCCGCCGCGGGCGACGCCGGGATCGCCGTCAGGTACGGCCGATCCGCGGGGTCGTCGCCGTCGAACCGCGCACCACGCTGACGCTGGAGCAGCTCCGTGAACGCGGCCGAGCGCGCCGCCTGCTCGGCTCGGTTCCGGTTCGGCCGCCGGAGCGCCCGCTCCCGAGGCGCCCCGTCCGCACCGTCTCGCGGCGCGTCCGCGATCCGGCGCAGCTCCCGTACGTCGTATCGTCGTGGATTCAGACTCATGTTTCCGTCCGTCGTTCGCGTCCGTACCCGAATCCTCACGGCGGGGTCATATGATAGTTAGGCCTCGGTTATCAGCGGTGAGAAACGTCGTGGTGGCACGACCGGCGCCGGGAGCGCTCGCCGCGCGCTCGTGCGCGGACCGTGTGCGGCCGCTCAGTCGACGACGCGGTTCGCGAGCGCGACGCTGCCGGCGGCGAGTGCGGTCCCGGCGACCACGTCGGTCGCCCAGTGGATCCCGAGGAACATCGTCGCCACCACGATGCTCGCGGTGAGGAACGCGGCCACTGGCGTCCACCGCGGGAACTCCTCGTGGGTAAAGACGGCCGCGAGCAGCACCGTCACCGACAGCGCGGTGTGAAGCGAGGGGAAGACGTTCGTCTCGACGTTCACTCGCGCCGTCAGCCGCGTCACGCCGCGGAACCAGTCGAGGAGGAGCGGCTCGACGCTCGCGGCGCTCTGGTCGGCACCGGGCACGTCGCGGTAGCTGCGCGGACCGTACGCGACGACCCCGGCGTAGCAGGCGATCGCGAACGCGTAGTTGACCGCGTACGCCGCGATCAGTCGCTTCAGCGGTCGCAGATTCCGGGCGAACGCGTACGCCACGAGCGGGAACGAGAGCAACACGACGTAGCCGACGACGTATATCGGTCCGAAGTAGTACACCGCGGCCCGGGGGATCGCGTCCTGTATCGCGGCCACGAGGTCGCCCTCCACAGCGTAGATGGCGGTCGTCGCGCGGTAGCCGTACTCGAACGAGAACGCTTCCAGCCGTCGAAGCAGGCCCTTGTTGACGGCGAGCACGAGCGCGAATCCGCCGACGTACGGCGCGATTCTGCGCGCGCGCTCGCGGAGCAGTTCGCGGTCCGCGAGGACGCTCCGGACTCGATCGCGGCCGACACACGCCGGTAGCAGCGCGGCGAACGCGGCGACCACGGCGGCGAGGACGACGCCGAGGAGCCGGAGGAACTCGACCGGGAGTTGCTCGATCATCGACTACGTCTCACCCGTCATCCGTCGGTACGAGGCCAGGACCGGACCGGTATTACTCCCTCGGTAGCGGTGGGTCGGTCCGCGTCTCCGACGACCGCCGCGCTCCGCACCGCCCCGTCGACTCAGTCCGACTCTGCCCACGGGAGCGGCTCGGTACACCAGTGACAGAATTCGAGGTCGGCGTCGATCTCCTTGCCGCAGTTGGGACAGGTCACGTCGACGGCCTCGCCGTCCCCGCCGCTCACGGCCGCGACCGGCGCGGCGTGACCGGCTCCCGCCCCGTCGTCGCCGTCGGCGCGCTCGACCTGACGCCGCATCGCCTCGGCGGTGGCGGCGCGCTCGCGCTCCGCGACGACGGTCCGGCCGACGAGGTACGCATCGAGCGCCGACAGCAGCGACAGGAGCGCGATCGGCAGCGCCACGTCCGGGGGGACCGCGGCCGACACCGCCGCGGGGTCGGCGAGAGGGTCGACCGGTTCGACGTCGTACAGGGCAAACAGCGCGACGCCGCCGCCGATGATCGTCAGGTGCCACAGCAGCGCCCGGCCCCACCGGCGCAGCGAGAGGTGGCCGAGCCCCGGGAGGACCAGCGCGAGCACGGCGGCGAGGACGGGACGCAACTGGCTTCGCATACGGCCCGGGTTCGATCGGCCCGTACTTAGGCCTGCGGTGTCGCACCGAGCGACCGCGGCCGGGCGGTCGCTCTCGTCGCGCGGACGCCCCGGGGATCCCGTCGCGGATAACAACCGTTAATCGCCGCCCGGCCGTCGGCCGCGACATGAGCAGCCAGCGGGCGACCGCGTTCGTCCCGGGTCACGTCACTGCCTTCTTCAGCGCGCACCGCGACGACGACCCGACCGTCGCCGGGTCGCGCGGCGCGGGCGTGACGCTCACCGACGGCGTGACGGTCCGAGTGTCGGCGGCGGACGACGGGGACACGGTGGCGGACGCCGCCGCCGCTGGGGAGACGACCATCGACGGCGAGGTCGGTTCGATCGGCGCGGTCGACGACGTGCTCGCCGAACTGGACGCGACCGCCGCCGACGTGGCGGTCGAGACCGACCTCCCGATCGGCGCGGGCTTCGGCGTTTCGGGCGCCGCGGCGCTCGGGGCCGCGCTCGCGGCGAACGACGCGTTCGACCGGGGGCGCTCCGAGAACGAGCTCGTCCGCGTCGCCCACGCCGCGGAGGTCGACCGCGGGACCGGCCTCGGCGACGTGGTCGCGCAGGCGCGCGGCGGGGTCCCGGTCCGGCTCGAACCCGGCGCGCCGGGCGTCGGCGAGCTCGACGGTGTGCCGGCGAGCGCGCGCGTCGAGTACGTCACGTTCGGCGAGCTGTCGACCGAGGAGGTACTCGGCGGCGACACGGACGCCCTCTCGGCGGCCGGCGAGGACGCGCTCGACCGGCTTCGGGCGGACCCGCGGCTCCCGACGCTGATGGACGCGGCCCGCGGATTCGCCGGCGAGGCTGATCTCCTCGTTCCCGAGGTGGCCGAGGCGATCGACGCGGTCGACGCGGCCGGCGGCGAGGCCGCGATGGCGATGCTCGGCCGCACCGTCTTCGCGCTCGGCACCGGGCTCTCCGACGCGGGCTACGACCCCGAGGCCTGCCGGATCGACGCCGCGGGCGCGCGGCTCGTTGACGACTGAGGGCGCCTCGGATCCGAGTATCGGCTCCAGAAGCGGGCGACGACCACAGAAGACGGCGACGACCCCTTCGAGAAGCATCGCGGAAGCGCCGACAGCAACCAGACGATGCCGGAGCGGATGCGTCGACTCCGCGGCGAGTACCCGCGAGAGGTCGATGGCCCACCAGAAACCGACGAGGGTTCCGACGGCGGGACGACGGGTGCCGACCCGTGACGACGGCGGTCGACACGAACGCGTTCCTCGGGCTGCTGTACGACGACGAACGCGCTGACGCAAGCGGGGCGGCGCTCAGGCGCGCGTATCGAGACGGAGCGGTCGTTGCCGCGCCCGTCGTCTACGCCGAACTCGCGGCCGACGGCCGCTTCGCATCGGCCGCCGACCTCGATCGCTTTCTCGCGGACTTCAGCGTCGACGTGACCGAACCCTCACGCGAGGCGCGCTTCGCCGCGGGCGAGCGGTTCCGGGAATACGTGGACCGCCGTCCGGACGGAATCCAGTGTCCCGCGTGCGGTGAGAAGCGGTCCGTCGACTGCGAGGCGTGCGGCAAGTCGCTCTCACCGCGCCAGCACGTCGCCGCCGATTTCCTCATCGGCGCGCACGCCGCAGTCGACTGCGACGGACTGGTCAGCTTCGACGAGGAGTTCTACTCGACGTACTTCCCGTCGCTGACCGTGTCTCCCGCGTGATCGGTTACCGGGTTTCGTCCGGAAAGAGGTCCCGCAAGTCCGGGTGTTCGCGGGGTTCGATCGGCGGTTCTTGACTCCGGGCCGCGGACGGATCGGAGGCGATCCGGTCCCGGATCCGTTGTCACTCCTCGTGGCGACACAGGACGTTCACCGTAATCTCGTCGAGTTCGAACACGGACGCGACCGCCGCCCGGTGGAACCCCTCGCACAGTTGTATCTCCCCGTCCCGTCCGATCGCGACGACCGGTACACCGCCGTCTCTCGAAGCCGCTCTCTCCCGTCGAGGTCCCAGTCGCCGCCCTCGACGCGGCCTCCTCGCAGCGCCCGCCGACGAACAAAGCTTTACCGCGTCGCCCGCCTAGCTCCGGCAAATGGTACTCGACGACCTCGGCACGTCCCTGCGGAGCAGCCTCGACAAGCTCCAGGGGAAGTCCCGACTCTCCGAGAGCGACGTCGAGGAGATCGTCAAGGAGATCCAGCGCTCCCTGCTGTCCGCCGACGTCGACGTCTCCCTCGTGATGGAGCTGTCGGACTCGATCAAGTCCCGCGCGCTCGAAGAGGAGCCGCCGGGCGGCACCACGGCGAAGGACCACGTCCTCAAGATCGTCTACGAGGAGATGGTCGAGTTGGTCGGCGACTCGACCGAGCTCCCCTTAGAAAACCAGACGATCCTCCTCGCCGGCCTCCAGGGGTCGGGGAAGACGACCTCCGCGGCGAAGATGGCGTGGTGGTTCTCGAAGAAGGGGCTCCGGCCCGCGGTCGTCCAGACCGACACCTTCCGGCCGGGCGCGTACGACCAGGCGAAGCAGATGTGCGAGCGCGCGGAGGTCGACTTCTACGGGAACCCCGACAACGACGACCCGGTCGACATCGCCCGCACCGGCCTCGAAGAGACGGCCGACGCGGACGTTCACATCGTCGACACGGCGGGGCGGCACGCGCTCGAAGACGACCTCATCGCGGAGATCGAGGAGATCGAAGGCGTCGTCGACCCCGACCGCTCGCTGCTCGTCTTGGACGCCGCGATCGGGCAGGGCGCGAAGGAGCAGGCCCGACAGTTCGAGGAGTCGATCGGCATCGAGGGCGTCGTGATCACCAAGCTCGACGGGACCGCGAAGGGCGGGGGCGCGCTGACCGCGGTCAACGAGACCGACTCCTCGATCGCCTTCCTCGGGACCGGCGAGACGGTCCAGGACATCGAGCGGTTCGAGCCGTCGGGGTTCATCTCCCGGCTGCTCGGCATGGGCGACCTGAAGCAGCTCTCCGAGCGCGTCGAGCGCGCGATGCAGGAGACCCAGGAAGAGGACGAGGACTGGGACCCCGAGGACATGCTTCAGGGCGAGTTCACCCTGAAGGACATGAAACGGCAGATGGACGCGATGAACAAGATGGGGCCGCTCGACCAGGTGATGGACATGATCCCGGGGCTCGGCGGCGGGATGATGGACGAGCTCCCGGACGACGCGATGGACGTCACCCAAGACCGGATGCGCCGCTTCGAGCGCATCATGGACTCGATGACGGAGGAGGAGCTCGAGAACCCGCGCGTCGTCGGCCAGTCGCGCACGGAGCGCATCGCCCGCGGCTCGGGCACCGACGAGGAGACGGTCCGGCAGCTGCTCGAACAGCACTCGATGATGGAGCAGACGATCAGCCAGTTCCAAGGGATGGGCGAGGGCGATATGCAGCGCATGATGAAGAAGATGGGCGGCGAGGGCGGCGGCCTCGGCGACATGATGGGCGGCGGCAAGGGCCCGTTCTGAGCGGCGCCGCGAGGCGGTTCCCGTGCGGCTGTCCGCTCCATCCGGTCGGGGCGACGACAAAACACTTCTGACGGGGGCGAGTTGAGGCCGGCGTGACCGTGCGCGACGTGGTGACCGACAACCTCGGATACGCCCTCCTCGGCGGTCCGGCGGTGGCCGTCCTCTCGGGGCTCGCCGGGGCGTCCGCCCTCGGGACGGCTGGCGGCGTCGCCTGCGGGACGGCGGCGTACGGCCTCGGGTGGGTGCTCGCGGTCCGCCGGTCGACGGGAGACGCCGAACCGCCGTCGGACGCCGACGAGGCCGACGGCCGTCGCGAGGGCGAGCTAGAGGCGCAGAAGGGGTCGTACGGCGGCGGTGGCGGATAGCGCCCGCGCCGGCGTTCGCCCTCGCGGCGGCAGGTAACGCGGCACGAGTACAGAGAACGCAACGCGGCGACGGGAGCCCACACGCCGCGTGACCGCGGGCCGCCCGACGCTTCAGACCTTTTATGCCGTCGACCGGGCAAGGACGCCCGATGCGCTCCCGTCGAATCGGCGAGTACGACGCCCTCCTCCTCGTCTCGCTCGTCTGGTTCCTCGGGAAGTTCGTCCGGTACCTCTTCCCGCCGCTGTTCGAGTCGATCCGGGGCGCCTACGGCGTGAGCAACGCGACCGTCGGGACCGCGTTCACCGGCTTCATGATCGTGTACGCGCTGTTACAGTTCCCGAGCGGTGCGGTCGCGGACCGGGTGGGTCCGGTACGGGTGATCGTCGCCGGCGCGCTCGTCGCGGGCGCGGGGTCGCTCGCGTTGGTGGTCGACGCCCCCTTCGCCGCGCTGGTGGCCGCGATGCTCGTCATCGGCGCGGGGACGGGCGTCCACAAGACCGTCTCGGTGCGGCTGATCGCCCGCGTGTACCCCGCTCGCACCGGGCGGATGCTCGGCGCGCACGACACGCTCGGCGCGATGGGCGGGGTCGCCGCGCCCGCGGTCGTCGTCGCCGTCCTCTCGGCGCCGCCCGCGCTCGCGGCCGTCCTCGCGCGCCTGTCCGGCGCCGACTGGCGCGCCCCCTTCCTGCTCACCGGGACGCTCGCCGTCGCGCTCGCGGCCGTCGCCGCGGTCCGGCTCGCCGGGTCCCCGGCGGCGACGGGGGCGGCGGACGAGGGCGACGACGGCGGCGATCCGGGGGCGCGCGACTACCTCCGGCTGTTCGGGGACGCCCGGTTCGCGGCGTTCGTCCTCGTGACGGTCGGCTTCTCGTTCGCCTACAACGGCCTCGTCGCGTTCCTGCCGCTGTACCTCTCCGAGGCGGTCGAGCTCACGAGCCCGACGGCGAGCCTGCTGTACTCGCTCGTGTTCGCGATGACGCTCGTCCAGCTCGTCACCGGCGATCTCTCTGACCGCGTCGGCCGCTTCCCCGTGATGGTCGCCACGCTCGGGCTGGCGGCCGCGACGCTCGTCGCCCTCGTCTCGCTCCCCGCGCTCGGCGGCGGCGCGCTCGCGGCCGGCGCGGTCGTCGCCGCCTTCGGCCTCGGGTCGCACGGCTTCCGCCCGGTCCGGGGCGCCTACCTGATAGAGCTGCTCCCCGAGCGGCTCGCCGGCGGCGGCCTCGGCGTGGTCCGGACGCTGCTCATGGGGGCCGGCGCGCTCGCGCCGAGCGCGGTCGGCGTCGTGGCCGACGCCGCCGGGTTCCGCCCGGCGTTCGCGCTGCTGGCCGTGTCGATGGGGGTCGCGGCGGCCGTCGCAGCCGGGCTCTGGCTGACCGAGTCGAGGGAGTGACGGCCGCTCACGGCTCGCCGTCGGTCTCGCGCAGGATGAACGGGCCGACTGAGAGGGTGCGCTTCGTCACCGTCGCGATCCGGAGGATGTAGGCTAAAAGCAGCGCGAACGGAACGAGCGAGACGGCGGCTGCGAGCGCCACCCAGAACGCGACGGCCTCGACGCCGAGGATAGACCCGGCGTAGCGCTCGGCGTCGAAGAAGGCGACCATCGCCGCCGCCGTCAACAGCGCCGGGACGGCGGACACGAGCATCCGCCGCGAGAGGTCGATCAGCTCCCACTGGAAGTACAGCGTCTTGAAGTGTTCGCGGGCGGGGCCGAACAGCCGCAGCGTCTCGATCAGGTCGTCGAGCGCCGCCGCCGCGGTCTCGTTCAGCGCCTCGCCGTGGCGCTCGCGGAGCCGCCGGGCCGCGAACAGCTTCCACGAGTAGTTGAAGTCGAGGACCGCCGATATCACCTCGAACGCGCCGAACTGAGCCCCGTCGAGCCCGTCCGTCGTCCGGGCAGCGTTCTCCGCGACGGCGTCGGTCAGGTCGTCGGTCGCCCGGGCCAACTCCGCGTCGGTCGTCCCGGAGACGGCTTCGCGGAGGGCGGTCGCGCGGTCGCTCGCCGTCCGGACGAGCGCGCCGAGGAACGCCGCCGGCTCGGCGGGGCTGACCGGCTCGCCGAGGACGGCCGCCGCGTCGTCCCGGAACGCCATCGCGCCGTCCATGCGCTCGCGCTGGTCGCCGACGGCGCCGAGCTCCTGTGAGAGCACGAGCTGGTTCAGCGTGAGCACGAGCGTGACGCCGGTGATCGTGGCCGTGAGGAGCCCTTGGAACAGCGTGTCGACGGAGTCGCCGCGGCGGAGGGTCTCGGCGGCGCCGGGCAGGATGGCCCCGGCCGCCACCAGTCCGAGGAAGACGAGCGAGAGGATGACGGCCGTGACGAGCCGTCGGTCGGCGTCGAGCAGGAGCCACAGCGCGACGCGGCTCCGATCGGCGCGCTCGCGGACGCTGTCGTCCGGCGCGTCGCCCGTCTCGGCCATGTCTCGGAGTCCCGGGCCGGGGCGAAAAAGCCTCCGGGGTCGCCTCCGAACGGCGCCCCGGCGCGCGCCCACCTCAGTCGAGCGTTCCGGGATCGAACGCCGCCGGGTCGAACTCGTGCTCGCGGAGTCGGTCGGGATCGACCGCGCGCAGCACGGACTCGTCCGTCGCTTCGAGGACGACCGGCGGGGCGACGCCCGCCTCGGCGGCCTCCAGCCACCGGCCGACGCAGAGGCACCAGCGGTCGCCCGGCTCCAGCCCGGGGAACTCGAACTCGGGGCGGGGCGTGATCAGGTCGTTGCCGCGGTCGCGGCTGTACCGAAGGAACTCGGCCGTGACGACCGCACAGAGCGTGTGCTCGCCGGCGTCGCCGTCCACGTCGCGACAGTGTCCGTCCCGCAGGTAGCCGGTCGTCGGGTCGCGGCCGCAGGGGGCCAGTTCGCCCCCGAGGACGTTTCGGTCCGCCGTGCCGTCGGCGCCGCCGTGGTCGCTCGACATACTACCGGGTTCGGTCTCGGTCGGAATAAGCGACCGGTCGACGTGGCCCGCGGACGGCGCCGATCGCGGGCGTTCGCCCGGCGGTATAAGTGCCGTCCCGCCGAACGGTCGCGTGATGAGCCGGAACGACGAGGTCGCGACGCGGTTGGAGGAGTTCGCCGACCTCCTCGAGGCGACGGGCGTCGAGTACAAACCGACCGCCTACCGACGGGCGGCCGAGAACGTCCGCGACCACCCGGCGCCGATCGAGGGGCTCGCGGCCGACGGCGAGGACGCGGTCGCCGAGATCGACCGCGTCGGCGACGCCATCGCCGCGAAGATCGTCGAGTACGTCGAGACCGGCGAGATCGGAGAATTAACCGAGCTCCGCGAGGAGCTGCCCGTCGACATGGCCGGGCTGACCGCGGTGGAGGGCGTCGGGCCGAAGACGGTCGGCTCGCTGTACGACGCGCTCGGGATCAGCGACCTCGACGAGCTGGAGACCGCCGCCGAGGCGGAGGAGATCCGGGAGGTCTCCGGCTTCGGGGCCAAGACGGAGGAGAACATCCTCGACAACATCCCGTTCGCGCGCGAGGCCCGCGAGCGGACCCGCCTCGGCGACGCCCGGCCGGTCGCGGACGACGCGCTCGCGTACCTCGCCGACCGCGACGCCGTCGAGTCGGTCGAGGTGTGCGGCTCGATCCGGCGGTGGAAGCCGACGATCGGGGACATCGACCTGCTCGTCGCCAGCGAGGAGCGCGATCCAATCGTCGAGGCGTTCACCGACTGGGAGGCCGCGGACGCGACGATCGAGGCGGGCACCGGGAAGGCGAGCGTGCGCGCGGACGGCACCCGCGTCGACCTCCGGATCGTCGACCCCGGCGAGTTCGGCGCCGCGCTCCAGTACTTCACCGGGTCGCGGGCGCACAACGTCGCCGTCCGCAACCGCGCGATCGACCGCGGGCGCAAGCTGAACGAGTACGGGCTCTTCGACGTGAGCGACGCGGAGGGCGAGGCGGCCGACGACGACGCGGAAGGCGAGGCGCCCGACGGAGCCGCCGCGGACGGCGCGGAGGCCGACGCGACGCGTGCCGGCGAGCGCATCGCGGGGGAGAGCGAGGACGAGGTCTACCGCGCGCTCGACATGGACCCGGTCCCGCCGGAGCTCCGGGAGGACCGCGGCGAGGTCGAGGCCGCCGCCGAGGGTCGCCTGCCGCCGCTCGTCGGGCCGGACGAGCTCCGCGGCGACCTCCACACCCACACCGACTGGTCCGACGGCGGTTTCTCGATCGCCGAGATGGCCGCGGCGGCCGAAGAACGCGGCTACGACTACCACGTCGTCACCGACCACGCGACCGGACCGGGAATGGTGGGCGGCGTCGGGCTCGACGAGTCCGACATCGAGGCGCAGGCCGCGGCGGTCGCCGAGGCGGCCGACGAAGTCGATATTCCGCTCCTCCACGGGATCGAGGCGAACATCGACGCCGGCGGCGACCTCTCAACCGACGACGAGACGCTCGCCGCCCTCGACTTGGTCGTCGCGTCGCCGCACGCCGCGCTCGGGCAGGACGCCGAGGCGGCCACCGAGCGACTGGTCCGGGCGGTCGAGCACCCTCACGTCGACGTGCTCGGCCACCCGACCGGCCGGTTGATCAACGAGCGACCGGGGCTCGACCCGGACGTGGAGGCGGTCGCAGAGGCGGCGTCCGCGTCGGACACCGCCATCGAGGTGAACGCGAACCCCGCTCGGCTCGACGCCGACGGCGAGTTCGTCCGGGCCGCGGTCGGGGCGGGCGCGACGATCGCCGTCAACACCGACGCGCACGCCCCGCGCGAACTCGACAACGCGCGGTACGGCGTCCACACCGCGCGGCGGGGGTGGGCGCGGGCCGCCGACGTGCTCAACGCGCGCTCGCTCGACGGGCTCCGGTCGTTCCTGCTGTAGATGACGGACCGGGACGGGAGCGCCCCCTCGGCCGCCGACCGCCCGCCGGTCCTGCTCGACGTGATGTGCGGGAAGCTCGCCACCTACCTCCGGCTCTGCGGGTACGACGCCGCCTACGCGCTCGACCGGGGGATCGAGGCCGACGACCGGCTCCGCGAGGTCGCGGCCGCCGAGGACCGCGTCCTCCTCACTCGGGACCGCGACCTCGCAGACCGCGCCCCCCGCGGCGACCCCGCCGTCGACGCCGTCCTCCTCGCCGAGCGCGACGTGCTCGACCAGCTCCGGGAACTCGCCGCCGCCGGTCTCCGCGTCGAACTCGCCGACGAGCCGACGCGGTGCGGCTCGTGTAACGGGCCCGTCGAGCGCGTCGACTCCCTCGAAGTCGGCGACCCGTCGGCCGACCGTCCGGAGTACGTCCCGGACGACGTAGGGTCGGAGCGCCCGGGGTGGCGCTGCACCGAGTGCGGCCAGTGGTTCTGGAAAGGGGGGCACTGGGACGACGTGGCGGCGCGGCTCGACGAGATCTGACCGCCCCGCCGAGCGTAACCGGTTTGCCCGCCCGACGCGTAGTCGTCGCCAATGGAACGCGAAGGGGCCGTCGACCGTCTGGAGTCGCTCGTCGACCGCGTCGCGGGCGAACCGATGCCGGTGCCCGTCCGCGAGGTGTGGGCGTTCGGCGACGTGGCGCTCGGACTCGACCCGGTCGACCGGCTCGACGTCTATCTCACCAAGGACGTGATCATGGGCGGCGACGGCGACGCGGCCGCGGCGTTCGAGGCCGAGTACGGCGTGAAGGGCGTCGGCACCACCGTCGACGCCGAGTGGGCGGAGGCGCACCCGGACCGCGTGCGGACGAGCGACAACGGGTACGCCGCACCCGAGAAGTGCCTCGCGGCCGAACTCCTTGACGACGACGAGCCGATCCACTTGGAGGTGTGTAACGCGGGCTTCGAGGACAACGTCCGGCAGCGCCTGAAGGGCGCGCTCGCCCGGGACGCCTACGAGGAGGTGCTCGACCCCCGCGGGGTCTGCCTGTGGGTCGACGGCGAGCGCGACGACGAGGCCTTCGACCGCCTCCGCGAGGCCTCGCTCGCGATGCCGACGCTACCCGCCGCGCTCGGGATGCTCGGCGCCGACGAGGAGGCCGCGACCGAGGCCGCGGACGTGTTGAAACGACAGCGCACAGAGCAGGAGGGCGCCTCGGTTCGCGGCGACATGGTGTAAGGCGGACGCACCGCGACGCTATTTATAAATCGAACCCGGTGCGGTGGCGCGCGCCTCCGAGCGGCCGCCCTCGGCGGCCGCGAGACAGCACGCGCGAGGGAGTCGGCCGGCCGGAGCGAAGCGGAGGCCGGCCGACGAGGCTGGGGAGGCATGAGGCGCGGTGCGGGGCGGGACTCAAAGTGGCAGTCGCGAGGGCGAAGCACGGCGCAGTACGCACCGCAGCGAGCAACGCGAGCGAGGAGCACAACAAGCCGCGCGAGCCCTCGCGGCTGGGGCTTTGGAGGAGTTCGCCGCCGATCTACAACCAGTCATTTATATCCGGACGGCTGGGGCTTTGGCGGTGTCGGCCGCCGATCTGCTACAAGTCATTTATCTATCAAATTCGGAATCAGCCTCTCTGACTTATAAACAACCGCCCGTCGGCGTCGGTTCTGGTTTCCTCTTTCTCTCAGCTCACTCGTCCGACCGTCACGTCGAACGGGACGTACTCGACGCGTTCGTACTCCGCGGCGCCGATGGCGTCGACGACCTCGCGGCCCATCTCGCGCCAGCGCCCGCGGAGGTCGTCGTACGCGCGCTCGGAGGTCGCGGCCACCAACTCGTCGCGGTGGTCGGCCAGCCCCGCGCCGGAGGCCTTCCGCGCCGCCGACCGCAGCGCGGCCTCGGCGTACGGCGGCTCGGTCCGCTTCTCGTGGACGTAGCGCCGAGTGCGCACGTCGACGAGTCCCGCCGCGTCGAACGCCTCGCGGACCCGGTCGCCGAGCGCCACGTCGGTGTCCACCCCGTCGACGTACGCCTCGCGGGCCTCGCGCTCCAGTCGCTCCTCGGCGTCGACCGTCGAGGCCACCCGCACGTCGGCGTTGTCCGGCTCGACCGCGGCGACGAGGTCCCCGGAGACGCGGGCGAGCTCTCGGACCGCGGCGGTCGGGTCCGGGAGGTTGATCAGCAGGGCCTGACAGGCGGCCAGGTCGACCGCGTCGTCATCGACCGGGAGCCGCGTGGCGTCGCCCGCGAGGTATCCAGTCCGGCCGTCGCTCTCCTCGCGGGCGACCGAGAGGAGCTCTCGGTCCGCGTCGACGCCGAGTACGTCCGCGTCCGTCTCCGCGGCCAGCACGCGGGTCAGCTCTCCGGTACCGCAGCCGACATCGAGGACGCGCTCGCGGCTCGATAGCTCCAAGTCGGCGAGCGCGTCGCGGCCGTCCTCCCACATCCCGCGGCGGGTGTGTTCGAGGTACTCGGCGGAGAAGCGTCGCACGCCCCCGCTTCGGCGCGGGCGAAAATAAACGTCCGGAGATCGACCGCCGCTCGATTCCCGGTCGGGCCGTCACGCCTCGTCGGCGTCCCCCTCGCCGCCGTCCGTCTCCCCTCCGCTGCCGTGGCCGCCGAATCCCAGCATGTCGGCGGCGAGGACGGCGGTCACCCCAGCGCAGTAGCCGACAAACGCGCTGCTCAGCCCGATCGCGGCGAAGCTCACCGTCACGTCGCCGAGCGCCGGGTTCCCGCCGTTGACGCCGGGGACGCCGACCACCGTCCCGACGAGGACGAACCCGCCGAGGACGACCGCCGGCACGACGCCGACGGTCAGACAGGCCGGCCCCCCGCAGCGCGCGTACGCCCCGGCGGCGGCCAGCGGCCCGGGCGCGTAGAACACTAACGGCGGGAGGAGCCGGTCGGTCAGCGCGGCCGCCGTCGTCGCGCCGACCGACTCGGCGACGAAGGCGGCGACGAGCACGAGGGCCACGACCCCGGCGAATCCGACCACCAGTCCGACCGCGCGGCCGCGGCGACGGCCGACCAGCAGCGCTCTCGTGGTGGACATGCCCGCGGATCGCCCGCGAGATAACTTAAAACTGCGTCGGACGGACGGCGTCCGCGGAGACGGCGGCGTCTCGGTCGCGGTGCCTCAGTCGCGCCGGAGTTCGCGCACTCGGTCGATGTTCCACGCGAAGCTCTTTCCGTCCTCGGTCGGCGTCTCCAGCGCGAGCGGCACGTCCGCCAGGTCGGGGTGGTTGAGGAACCGCTCCATCCCCGCCTCGCCGATGTGCCCCTCGCCGATGTGGGCGTGTTCGTCCTTGTTGGTGCCGCACTCGTGTTTCGAGTCGTTGAGGTGGACGTACTCCAAGTGTTCTAACCCGACCACGTCGTCGAACTCGCCGAGGGTCTGGTCGACCGCCTCGGGCGTCGAGAGGTCGTAGCCCGCCGCGAACGCGTGTGCGGTGTCGACGCAGACGTCGATGTCGGTCTCGGTGCGGTCGATGACCCCCGCGAGGTGCTCGAACTCGCCGCCGAGTTTCGTTCCCGCGCCCGCGTCGCTCTCGATCAGGATCGTCACGCCGTCGGGCACGTCGAGGTCGTCGATCACCGACGCGGCGTTATCGAGGCCGCCCTCGACGCCGGCCCCCGTGTGCGCGCCGAGGTGGACGTTCACGTACGGGATGCCCAGCTTGTCGGCCGCGTCGACCTCTTTTTGCATCGAGTCGAGCGACTTTTCACGGAGCCCCTCCTTCGGCGTACAGAGGTTCACGAGGTAGGAGGTGTGGATCACCCACGGCCCCTCCAAGTCGCGTTCGGTCCCCTCGCGGAACCGTTCGGCCTCCTCGTCGCCGATGTCCGGGTCCTGCCACACCTGCGGCGAGTGGGTGAAGATCTGTCCACAGTTGCCGCCGACCTCGACCTGGTTCGCCACGGCGTTGTCCACGCCGCCGGCGATGGAGACGTGCGCGCCGACCTTGAGACTCATACCGATTACACGGGGGCGGCCGAAAAAGCCCCTTCGGAACCGGGCGGTCCGCGGTCGTTCGCGGTCGTCCCCGCCGTCACCCGCCGCCGCTTCCCGCTTTCCACGTCTTGCCGCCGCTTCCCGCTTTCCACGTCTTACCGCCGCTTCCCGCTTTCCGCATCTTACGCGCCGCCCCCGGGTCGCGTCCGGGCCCATTCCTCGTTCCGGTACTTCTCCGCGGCGATTTCCTCGGCCCGCTCCAGTTCGTCGTCGGTCCACGACCCGTCCGCGTCGACCGTCGCTCCCGGAGTCGCGTCCGCCCAGTCGGCCAGCGCCGCCTCGACGGTCGCCACCGCGGCCGCGCGGTCGACATCGACCAGTTCGTCCATCCCGACGACCCGGTCTCGGAACGCCTCGGGAGTCACCGACGGATCGGCGAAGACGCCGAGGTGCCGCGGCGCGTCGACCGAGAAGGTCAACGACCCGTGCTGGATCACCGCCTCCCGCTTGCGGTACTGCGCGTTTCCGGCGATCTTGCGGAGCTCGTCGCCCTCCGGTCCCGGGGCCACCACATCGTGTGCCGGGTGGAGCTCGCGGAGGTAGCAGGCGGGGTGATACAGTCCCGGCATCGACTCGTCGACGTAGTCCGCGTCGACGCCGAGCCGGTCGAAGGCGTCGAGGACCGGCTCGCAAAGAAGGTGGTAGGAGTCGAGCAGTTCGCCCGGCACCGTCTCCGCGGGGACCGCGATAGAGTAGGCGATATCACCCGTTTCGTCGTGGTAGATGCCGCCGCCGCCGGTCTGCCGGCGCGTTGCGTCGATCCCCTCGCGCTCGCAGAATCTCCAGTCGACCGTCTCCGGGTCTTGGTGGCGGCCGAGGGTGAGACAGCTCGGCTCCCAGCGGTAGGTGCGGAGCGTGGCGGGGCCGCCGGCCGCGGCGGTCTCGGCGGCAACCTCGTCTAACGCCATCTGCATTGGGCCGGGGCGGGTCTCCTCGCGGATCAGCCGCCAGTCGACGGCGGGCGCGGTCATGTCGACACCGTCGGCCGCCGCTCCGAAAGCGGTTGCGCTCGGCCCAGCGGTCGGCCCGAACGAAATTCGATATCGCGATATACGCTATACCAGTGGATGTCGTCGAACGCGCGCCCCTTTTACGAATCGCCGGAGTAGGGGCGCGTATGGTGCGAAACGTCGCCGGCGACATGGCCGACCTCGACCCCGAGGACTTCTACCTCCTCTCGGGCGTCGAGCAGGGGATGCGCTTCTCGGAGTGGGTCCGTCGCGACAAGCTCCCGGACTACGCCGACCTGACGCGCGAGGAGGTCGACTACCGCATCGACCGCTGCCTCGACCGCGAGCTGATCGAGCGGAAGACGATCCAGTACGAGGGGTACCAGCTCACCTTCGAGGGGTATGACGCCCTGGCGCTCCGGACGTTCGCGGAGCGGGAGACGATAGACGGCGTGGGGTCGCCGCTCGGGCTCGGCAAGGAGGGCGACGTGTACGAGGCGCAGTCGTTCCGGCCGCTCGCCCTGAAGTACCACCGCGAGGGGTACACCAACTTCCGCGAGGTGAACCGCGAGCGCGAGTACACCGCCGACCGGGACCACGTCTCGTGGCTGTACACCGCGCGCAAGGCGGCCGAGCGGGAGTACGAGGCGATGGAGTCGCTGTATCCGGACGTCTCCGTCCCCCGGCCGGTCGACCACAACCGACACGCCATCGTGATGGAGAAGTTCGCGGGCGTCGAACTTTCGCGCGCGAAGCTCGACCCCGAGCAGGCGGTCGGCGTCCTCGATCTGATCTGCCGCGAACTCGCGACCGCCCACGAACTCGGCTGGATCCACGCCGACGCCTCCGAGCACAACGTCGCGGTCGCCGAGAGCGGGATCACCATCTTCGACTGGCCGCAGGCGGTGCCCGTCGACCACGAGAACGCGCGGGAGTTCCTCGAACGCGACGTGGAGAACCTCGTCCGGTACTTCGGTCGGAAGTACCCGCACGAGGTGCCGCGAGAGGCCGATATCGAGGGCATCGCCGCCGCTATCGCCGACGGCTCGTTCGAGAGCGTGCGGTCGTTCGGCGCCGAATAAAGCGGATAGCGCGATACGAAATCCGGCTTGGCCGCGGTTCGTCCCGCTCGGCTGCCGTTCGTCACGTCCGCACCGGTCCGCGGGGTCTCGCCGACCGTCTGGCGAGGTTTTAGGCATACCTAAGATTCGAAACCGCTTTAATCCTTTAGGGTGGCCTAAATCGTATACAACCAGACGCGGACCGACTCACCGGCACGCGACGCGACGCGATCAGGTACTGCGGCGCCGTTGCCAGCGCGGGGCTCCTCGCCGGGTGTAGCGGGAGGGAGACGACGCCGAGCGGGTCCGAGAATGAGGCCGGTTCCGCGGACGGAGGCTCCGGCGGCGACTCGCCGGACACGTACACGGCCGCGATGGCCCCGGTGGGCGAGGTCGAGTTCGACGCGGTCCCCGAGAGCGTGTCGGTGTACAGCCTGCTGTACGCCGACCTCGCCGTGGCGCTCGGCCACGGCGGGGCGGTGAACTCTCTCGGGTTCGACGCCGACGCGGGCGGGAACACGCTCGACGCCTACTACGCGAACCTCGACGGCGTCTCCTTCGATCGCGAGGGGATCACGCAGCTCAACTCCGGTTCGGGCGGGGGCATCTCGGTCGACCGCGAGCTCCTCTACGAGCTCGACTCCGACCTCCACCTGGCCGACCCGGCGCTGTTCGCCTCCTTCGACGGCTGGGACGAGGAGGACGTGGCCGAGGTCCGCGAGCGCGTCGGGCCGTGGTTCGGAAACAGCTACAGCCGCCGGCGCGCCGCGCCGCCCGAGGCGTACCGCGACCGGTACGAGTACTACACCCTCCCCGAGATCGGCGAGCGGGTCGCCGCGGCGTTCCGAGAGTCGGAACGCTTCGCCGCGCTCGACGCGGTCCGCGAGGACCTGATCGAGACGATCCGGAGCGACCTCCCCCCGGCCGAGGAGCGGCCGACCGTCGCGACGCTCATCTACATGGACGGGACATACTACCCCTCGCGGACCGACGAGCCGGGGTTCGCGAACGCGCACGTGCGTCCGTTCGATGTGCCCGACGCGTTCGCCGGCGACGACGTCACCTACGAGACGGCATACGACCACGAGCGACTGCTGGAGGTCGACCCCGACGTCGTCCTCCACCAGTACGGGATCGCCTCTTACTACGACGTGGGCGCGGTCCGCGAGGAGCTGTCGGACCACCCGGTCGCCGGCGACCTCTCCGCGATAGCGAACGACCGCTTCTACCCCTCCGGCGATCCGGTTCAGGGCCCGATCATGAACCTGTTCCAGCTGGAGATGACCGCGAAACAGCTGTTCCCGGAGCGGTTCGGTGAGTGGCCGACGTACGAACACGGCGACGACTACCCGAAGATCCCCGCCGACGAACAGCTGTTCGACCGCGGCGAGGTCGCCTCGATCGTCGCCGGAGGGGGCGAATGAGCGGTCCCGCCGAGCCCGAGGCCGCCGACCGCGACGTCGTCGTGGTCGGCTGCGGGCCGGCCGGCTGCGCCGCCGCGGTGTTCGCCGCGCGCGACGGCCTCGACGTGACCGTCTTCGACCGCGGCCGGTCGTCGCTCGCGCGGTGCGCGCACCTCGAGAACTACCCCGGCTTCCCGGCCGGCGTCGACGTCGGAACCCTCTCCGACCTCATGCGCGAGCAGGCCGAGCGGGCGGGCTGTGCGGTCGTCGACGACCTCGTCGAGACCGTCGAGCGGGCGACCGACGGCGGGCCCGGAGAGCCCCCCGAGGGCGACGCGCCTCGGTTCGTCGTGACCCCGCAGGAGGGCGACCCGGTCACCGCCCGCCGGGTGGTCGCGGCGACGCGCTACGACGGCGAGTACCTCCGCGGGCTCGACGGGGACGGCGCGATGTTCGAGGCACGCGATCGCGACGGCGAGACGCGCGAGGACTTCGACCGGGAGTACGCGGACCGAGACGGGAAGACGCCGGTCGAGGGGCTGTACGTCGCGTCTCCGTCGGACGCGGACCGGCAGGCGGTCACGGCCGCGGGCCGGGGCGCGCGGGTCGGCAAGCGGGTGGTCGCCGACGCCCGGATCGACGACGGCTGGTGGCCGGCGGCGGCCGAGGGCGTCGACTGGGTCCGCCGCGAGGCCGAGCGCGAGGGCGAGTGGGCCGACCGGGAGCGCTGGGTCGAGTGGTTCGACGAGACCCACGCCGACGGCCCGGTCGACCCCGACTCCGAGCGGTTCGCGCGCGTCCGCGAGGCCGCGGTCGACGACGCCCTGTCGGCGTACGTCGACGCAGACGAGGCGGCCGCGCGCGCCGCGGCCGGTCACCGCGCGCTCGCCGAGCGACTCGACCCCGAGGCGGTCGTCGACGCACACGAGCCCGCCGCGCTGCTCGACGCGCTGGACGACGGGGCGGTCGCGGCGTACGCGGGCGGCGACGGATCGACGCGCCGCGAGCCGACGGAGGCCCGCGATGAGCGGTGAG
>NZ_SGTV01000027.1:0-43787 GCF_005435035.1 Halorubrum sp. SD690R
CTATTACCCCAAGTTCCGCAAGTTCCGATAGCCTCTGGCCGAAGGCAGGACGGTCTTCATGCATACCCGCTTTTGCCGGGCCAGAGGCACTAATGCTCCTGGTTCCGCCAGTCTACTGAAGAGCGACCGAGGGAGTCGGACCGACTGCGCTGCGCCGTCCCGACCGGTCGCTCGCTACGCCGTCTCGACCGGTCGCGCGGACTCCGCGCACCACGCGTTGCCCCGGCGGCCCGCCCGCCTGAGGTCGAGTTCGACGACCGAGCCGGCGTCGAGCGCGGACAGCTCGGCCTCCACGTCGGGGTCGTCGTACTCGACGACGTACAGCGTCCCGTTGCGCGGGTACTCGCGGAGCGTGATCGCCCCGTGGTCGTTGCACGCGTCGACGACAGTGTACTTGCCAGTGCGGTCCATCCCGTCCCGAGCTACGCCGTGGTTTATGTTAACAGTTGTGCGTGTGGACGCGCCGACCGCACGCGACGGCCGCGAACGGTCCACTTTAATCGGCGCGTCGCCTCGCTCGCGTATGACGGAGACGGAGATCCCCGAGGACCACCCGCGGTACGCGTCGCTCGTGACGCGCCACCGGATCGAGGCGGGCGTCGAGCAAGGGATCACCTCGAAGCAGGGGCTGATCGCGCAGGGGCGCGGCGAGGCGTTCGACTACCTCCTCGGCGAGCGCACGCTCCCGAGCGCCGACGCGGCCGCGCGCGCCGCTGCCGCGACGCTCCTGCTCGCGGAGCGGCCCGTCATCTCGGTGAACGGGAACGTCGCGGCGCTCGCGCCGGCGGAGACGGTCGACCTCGCGGAGGCGGTCGACGCGGACTTGGAGGTGAACCTGTTCAACCACACCGACGAGCGCGTCCGGCGGATCGCTGACCACCTCCGGGAGTACGACGCCGACGAGGTGAAGGGGCTCGCCGGCGACGGCGAGATCCCCGGGCTCGACCACGCCCGCGGCGTCGTCGACGCCGACGGGATCGAGTCGGCCGACGCCGTCGTGGTCCCGCTGGAGGACGGCGACCGCGCCGCCGCGCTCGACGCGATGGGAAAGACGGAGATCGTGATCGATCTCAATCCGGGAAGCCGCTCGCCGCAGACCGCCGACGTGCCGATAATCGACAACCTGCTGCGCGCGGTGCCGAACGTCGCCGCTCACGCGCGCGACCTCGCGGACGCGACGCCAGCCGAACTGGAGCGGATCGCCGACGAGTTCGACGCGGACGCGGCCCTCGACGCCGCCGAGGCGGCGATCCGCGAGGGGTCGTTCGCCGACGGGGACGGGGCGTAGTCCGGGCACAACCCTCGCCGGAAGGCAAAAGCCTCCGCCGCTCCTAGCGGGAGTATGGAACTCGACGAGACGGACCGGGCGATCCTGCGGATCCTCCAGGAGGACGCGCGGACCCCGTTCTCGGAGGTCGCACGCCGGATCGACATGTCTAGCGCCACCGTCCACGACCGGGTCAGCCGCCTCGAAGAGGCGGGCGTCATCCGCGGGTATCACGCCGACATCGACCCGAAGGCGGTCGGTCACGGCGTCGGCGCCTTCGTCGGCCTGCGAGTCGAACAGGGCCGCGAGGAGGACGCGCTCGAACGGCTCCGGGGAATCGACGGCGTGCGCGAGATACACCTCACCACCGGCGAGTGGGACGTCATCCTCCGCGTCGTCGCGGCCGACACCGACCGGCTCCGGGAGCTGATGTTCGAACGGATCGCGGAGACCGAGGGATTCTCGCGCTCGCAGACGATGGTGATCCTCGGCACCGACTACGAACAGCCCGGACCGCCGTTATAACTCGACCCGGGGCGTGGACAGTCGTCGGGACCGCTCGGTCGTGTCGGCCTCCGGTCGCCCGTTCGCGCCGGCCTCCGGCCGTCCGGGACCGGAACGCTCAACTCGGGACCTCTCCGAACGGTGACCATGAGCACAGCTGTCGCGGACGGGTTCGACCTGTCCCCGGAGCGCGCGTGGGCGGCAGTCGTCGGGGGGGTCACGGCGCTTTTGGCGATCGGGTCGGTCGTCTTCCCGCGCGTCGTCTACGACCGGTTCCTCTGGCGCTACTTCTGGGGACCGGTGGTCGCGGACGGCGAGGGCGCGCAGTGCGCCGTCCGCGAGGCGGGCGGCACCACGGAGCTGCTCGGCAGCAGCGCGGCGTGCCAGTCGGCGCGGAGCGCGGGCGAGGTCGTCGCCGCTCCGGGGTACACCACCCTCTCGACGGTGAGCTACGTCGTGATCCTGTTGGCGATGCTGGTCGGCGTCGTCTTCCTCCTCCGCCGGCTCGACATCGCGACGGAGCTCCGGTTCTTCTACGCGCTGTTCCCGTTCATGCTGTTCGGCGGGGCGATGCGGACGGTCGAGGACGCGGGGGTCGCGGCGACCGCCGCCGGCGCCGAGCCGCTGATCCCGTTCCCGGCGAGCGCGGTGTTGATCAGCCCGTTCATCTACTTCACCGTGTTCCTGTTCACGCTGGCGTGCGTCCTCGCGGCGTACGGGCTCGAACGGCGCGGCGCCGTCGACGACTACGCGCGCCCGCTGTTTGGGTCGGGCGCCGCGGGGCTCGCGCTCGCGGTCGGCTACCTCGCGTACCTCGCGGCCACGACCGGCTACGTCACGTTCTACCCGCAGGTGCTCGTCCCGACGCTCGCCGTCGCGACCGCCGCGACCGCGGGCACGTGGGCGCTCGCGACGCGCCGGATTCCGACGATTCGACAGGGGACCGGCGCGGCGGGGGTCGTGATCATCTGGGGACACGCGGTCGACGGCGTCGCGAACGTAATCGGGCTCAACTGGATGCCCGCACTGACCGGCACCGCGAACCTCGTCCCGAAACACGTCGTCAACGCGCTCATCGTCGATTGGACCGGGCGGCTGCTCCCCGATTCGATCCTCGCCGTCACCGGCGACGCGTGGCCGTTCCTCCTCGTGAAGCTGGCGGCCGCGACGTTCGTCGTCTGGGTGTTCAACGGCGAGATGAAGGCGGAGTCGCCGCGCTACACGCTGCTGTTGTTGATTACCGTGCTGGCCGTCGGGCTGGGCCCCGGGACGCGGGACATGCTGCGCGCGACGTTCGGGGTTTAAATGGCGGGCGGTTAATCCCCGTAGTTCAGGACGCTCGCAGATCCGCTCGTTTATCCCGAGATCGGATTACTGGCAGTCGGAAACCGAATTTGACACAATGAACGGGCACGTCAGAATTATGCTTCTCGGAAGTCTCGGTCTGATTATTAGCGTCCCCATTTGGTATACGATTATATCCTCCGAGGAATTTTCACCGGACGTTTTCTTGAATCCGAGCCTGCTATTCTGGCTGATATTCGGGTTTGTCGTTTTCCTGTTCGGGTATTACAACACCGATGTAGAGTAATTCGGGTCCACTCACGAGGCGATCGTTCCCGAAGGCTCACTCGCTCATTTATAGATGGCTAACCGCGGATCAGTGGCGGACTCCTCCAAAGCCCCGCCCGCACAGCAACCGCGCCTCACGCCTCCCCAGCCTCGTCACCGGACGACGTCCGGTTGTAAGCGAGAGCGGGGCTCTCGCCCTGTCGGTGGTCCTCCGCTTCGCTCCGGACCACGGACTCCCTCGCGCGTCCTGTCTCGCGGCCGCCGGGGGCGGCCGCTCGCAGGCACGCGCCACCGCACCGCATGTTTATGAATGAATCTCGGGACACCACGTCGCGATCGGTCACTCGGGTCGCTCCGCAACGGCATCTTATAAGCCGTCGCGGGGGGAACGGTCTCGGTAATGCTGGACGGGGTCAACGTCGCGCTCGGCGTCTCGGGGAGCATCGCGGCGGTGAAGGTCGTCGAACTCGCGCACGAACTGCGCCGCCACGGCGCGAGCGTCCGCGCCGTCATGTCCCCGGCGGCGACGAACATCGTCCACCCGTGGGCGGTCGACTTCGCGACCGACGAGCCGGTCGTCACGGAGATCACCGGCAGCGTCGAACACGTCGAGTTATGCGGCCGGGAGGGGTGGGCCGACGTGCTCCTGCTCGCGCCCGCGACCGCCAACACCGCGGGGAAGATCGCCGCGGCCGTCGACGACACGCCCGTGACGACCTGTGCGACGACCGCGCTCGGCGCGGACGTACCGGTCGTGATGGCCCCGGCGATGCACGAGCCGATGTACGACCACCCGGGCGTCCTCGACGCCCTCGACCGCTTGGAGTCGTGGGGGATCCGCTTCGCGGACCCGCGTATCGAGGAGGGGAAAGCGAAGATCGCCGCCGAGGAAGACATCGTCACGGAGACCGCCCGCGCGACGACGCCCCAGACCCTCTCGGACGCGCATATCGTCGTCACCGCGGGCGCGACGAAGGAGCGGATCGACCCGATCCGCATCCTGACGAACCGCGCGTCGGGGAAGACGGGCCGCGCCCTGGCGCGGGCGTGCTACGTCCGCGGTGCGCGCGTGACGCTCGTTCAGGACGGCCCCGAGGTCCCCTACGCCGACGTGGTCGCCGTCGAGACCGCCGACGAGATGATGGACGCCTGTCGGCGGACCGCCGCGACCGCGGACGCGCTGGTGTCCGCGGCCGCCATCTCGGATTTCACCGCCGACGCCGTCGACGAGAAGATCCGGTCCGGATCGCCGCTGTCGGTCGATCTCAGGCCGACGCCGAAGCTCATCGACTCGGTGCGCGAGGCGTATCCCGACCTCCCGATCGTCGGCTTCAAGGCCGAGACGTCGGGCGACGACGCGGCGATGGTGGCGGAAGCGGAGCGCATCCGCGACCGCGTGGGGCTCTCGTTCGTGGTCGCCAACGACGCGAGCGTGATGGGCGAGGAGGCGACGCGGGCGCTGCTCGTCGGCCGAGGGGACACCCGCGAGTTCGTCGGTGATAAGGACGGGCTCGGCGCCCGCGTCGCCGACGAACTCGCCGGCGTCCTCGGGCGATCCGAGAGCGAAACCGTGGGATAACGAAATAGTTTTGACTTTGCCATTGTTTTGCCACACTGGATAGTCTCGCGTTTTTCACACGAAGACGTGAGAGACAGTTCACACATGTCAGACACAGACGCCCGCCGAATACTCGTTCCCGTCGGCGACTCGGACAGCCTCCGAGACACTGTCTCGTACGTCGTCGACTCGGCGACCGAGACGGCCCCGGCGCCGGTCGAGATTCACTTGGTCCTCGCGGCTCGGACGCAGGCCGTCAGCCCCGACGCCCCGACGGAGCTCGGCACAGCCCGCGAACAGTTGGAACGCGTCGCCCTCTGGGTCGAGGAGGAGACGGCCGAGGGGACGGTCGTCGCTCGGGAGGACCGAGAGGCGGACGCGGCGGGCGAGTCCGAGGCGGACGCCGACGGCGAAGCGCCCGCCGGTGCGGCCGATGCCCCCGGGTGGCTCACCGTCGTCACCGACACCGTCGGAACCGACCGGTACCTGTTCAGCCCGGGCGACTACGCCGACGCGCTCCTCGAGTACGCGGCCGCGGCGGGTATCGACCGGATCGTCGTCGACCCGGAGTACAAGCCCGGCGGCACCGCGTCGATGCTCCAGCCGATGTCGGTGGAGCTGGCCCGCGGCGACGTGCCGGTCGAGACGGCGCCGGTCGACCGACCGACCGAGGGGGCGGTGCTCGCCCGCGCGGCGTCGCTGTCGAAGTACCTCTCCGTCTTCGTCGTCTCGTACCTGTTTTACATGTCGCTGAGCGCCTGGAAGCCGCTCGACTTCTTCACCGGCTTCGTGACGGCGTCGATCGTCTCCCTCGTCCTCGCGCCGGTCGTGGCGAACCGCTCCGCGCCGCTCGGGGTGACGCTCCGCCGGCTGGCCCGACTGCTGGTGTACGCTCCGTACCTGGTCAAGGAGATCGCGGTCGCGAACCTTCAGGTCGCGTACGTCGTCCTCCACCCCGACATGCCGATCGACCCGGAGGTCGTTCAGCTCCGCGCCGCGGTCTGGGGCGACGGCGCGGTGACGACGCTCGCGAACAGCATCACCCTCACGCCCGGTACCTTGACCGTCAACGTCTCCGAGCGCTCGTTCGACATCCACTCGCTGACCGCCGACTCGCGCGCGGACCTCTTCGACGGCGGGTTAGAGCGCGCGGTTCGGTTCGTCTTCTACGGCCGCGCGGCAGCCCGGATCCCGACGCCGCGCGAACGCGGCGACGCCGGGGAGGGTCGAGATGGTTGAGTTCGAGACCGCGCTGCTGGCCATCGCGGCGGCCTTCGTCCTCTTCGCCGTCGTCGCGCTGTACCGGGTGTACGACGGGCCGACGACCCACGACCGCGTCATCGCGGTGAACGTCGCCGGGACGAACACCGTCATCGCCATCACGCTCGTGGCCGCGGCGTTCCAGCAGTCGACGTTCCTCGACGTGGCGCTCGTGTACGCCCTGCTGAACTTCCTCCTGTCGATAGCGTTCTCGAAGTTCAACGTCGAGCGCGGGGGTGTGCTATGACGCCGACCGAGTGGGGCATCGTCGCCCTCGCGCTCGCCGGGGCCTTCTTCGGCGGCGTCGCCGCGGTCGGCCTCGTCCGACTGCCGGACGTCTACACCCGTTCGCATGCCGCCTCGAAGAGCGACACGCTGGGGGCGATCCTCGCGATCGCCGCCGCCGCGCTCGCGCTCCAGTCGGGGCTCTCGACGGCGAAGTCCGTCTTCCTCCTGTTGTTCATGTTCATCACGAACCCGACGGCAGCACACGCCGTCGCCCGCGCGGCGCAGGACCAGGGAATCGAACCGTGGACCGCCGACGAGGGTGACGAGCCATGACGCTCTCGCTGATCGAAGCCGTGCTGCTGGTGTTCGTCCTCGGCTGCGCAGTCGGCGCGGCCCTGCTGAAGGACACGCTGGCGGCGGTGATGGCGTTCGCGGCGTACAGCCTCGGCGTCTCGGTGCTCTGGCTCGTGCTTCAGGCGCCCGACGTCGGGCTCACGGAGGCGGCCGTCGGCGCCGGCATCATGACCGTGCTGTTCCTGCTGGCGCTGTCGAACACCGCCTCGCCGGACGTCGACCGCCTGTTCGAGTCGATCGGGTGGCAGACGGCGGCGCTCGTCGCCGGGTTCGTCCTGCTCGTCGGCGCGACGGTCCCCGCGCTCCCGGCCATCGGCGACCCGAACTCGGCGGTCGTCGGCGGCGAGGTGACCCAGTACTACCTCGAGAACGCGTACGCCCAGACCGAGGTCAAAAACGCCGTGACGGCCGTCCTCGCCGCGTACCGCGGCTTCGACACGCTCGGCGAGGGCGTGGTCGTCTTCAGCGCCGTCGTCGTCACGCTGTCAGTACTGCGCCGCGAGGTGGTGGCATGAGCACCGGCGACGCGGACCCGGCGGCGGGCGACGACGAGGGGCCCGGGCTGTACGTCGAGTCGACGATCATCATGACCACCGTCCGGTTGGTCGCCCCGTTCATCCTCACGTTCGCGCTGTTCATCATGTTCCACGGGGCCGACTCGCCCGGCGGCGGGTTCCAGGGCGGCGTCATCGCCGGGTCCGTGGTGATGATGCTCGCCTTCGCGTACGGCATCGACTCGACCCGTCAGTGGCTCGACGTCCGCGTCGTCTCCGCGCTGGCCTCCGGGGGCGTGTTCGCGTTCGTCGGGATCGGTCTCGGCGCGATGGCGCTCGGCGGACAGTTCCTCCAGTACGCGGAGTTCGAGGCGCTGTTCGGCCACGCGATCAAGTACGCAATCGAACTCGTCGAACTCGGCATCGGCGCCATCGTCGCCGCTGTCGCGATCGGGCTATTCTTCCTGCTCGCGGCCGGCTTCGACGGCGTCGCCGAGGGGGACTCCTCATGACACTCGACTTACTCACGACGCACTACAACTACTACGCGGTCGTCCTGCTGCTCGGGATCGGGCTGTACACCGTGATCGAATCCAGGAACCTCGTGAAGAAGGTGATCGGGATGAACGTGTTCCAGACCGGGATCTTCCTGTTCTTCATCACGCTCGCGTACCGCGCAGGCGGCAATCCCCCGGTCGTCACCGAGGGCGCCGGCCCGTACGTGAGCCCGCTGCCGCACGTGCTCATCCTGACCGCCATCGTCGTCGGCGTGAGCCTGACCGCGGTGGCGCTCGCACTGGTCGTGCGCGTCTATTCCGAGTACGGCACGCTCGACGAGCACACCCTGGAGGAACTCTACCATGATTGACCACCTGATCGTCCTGTTGGTCGTCCTGCCGATCCTCGGCGCCGCGGTCCCGCCGCTGGCCAGTCTCCGCTACGACCGCGTCGGCTGGGCGGTCGCGACGGCGACGGCCCTCGGGCACGCCGCGCTCGCCGGCGCGCTCGCGTGGACCGTCTGGACCGACGGGGTCGTTCGGTACGCGGTCGGCGGGTTCGTCGCCCCCTACGGGATCGAACTCGTCGCCGACGGACTGACGATCCTACTCGTCGCCCTCATCAGCGCGGTCTCGCTTGGCGTACTCGCGTACGCACGTCACGCGGGCCCCCACGAGAACTCGTTCTACTCGCAGTTCCTGCTCCTCGTCGCCGGCCTGTCCGGGATGACCGTGACCGGCGACGTGTTCAACCTGTACGTCTTCCTCGAGATCACCGGGCTCGCGGCGTACGGGCTGGTCGCGAGCGGCCCCGGAGCCCGGTCCGCCGTCGCGGCCCTGAAATACCTCATCATCGGAACCATCGGCGCGTCGCTGTACCTGCTCGGCGTCGGCTACGCGCTCGCCGCCACTGGCACGCTGAACATGGCGGACCTCAGCGACAAACTCGCCGCCGCGGGATACGACTCGACGCTCGTCTTAACCGCGTTCGGCCTGATCGTCGCCGGACTCTTAGTGAAGGTCGCGCTGTTCCCGATCCACACCTGGCAACCCGACGCGTACGCGGACTCGCCGGACAGCGTGAGCGCGTTCATCTCGGCGCTCGTCTCCACGGTCTCTGCGTACGCCCTGGCGCGCGTGTTGTTCTCCGTGTTCACGGTCGACTTCCTTGAGGCGGTTCCGATCGCGCGCCAGGCGCTGGTCGCCGTCGCCTGCGTCAGCATCGTCGCCGGGAGCGCCCTCGCCGTCGCGCAGTCCGACGTTCAGCGCATGCTGGCGTACTCGTCGGTGTCGCAGTTCGGCCTCGTGATCGCCGGATTCGCGATCGCGACGCCGCTGGCGGTCGTCGGCGCGACCGTCCACCTCGTCGGGCACGCGGTGATGAAGGGCGGCCTCTTCGCCGCGACCGGGATCATCGAGCGGAAGACCGGCGCGACGACGGTCGGCGGGTACGCCGGGATCGCCGGTCGCGCGCCGGCCGCCACCGGCGCCTTCACGCTGCTGGCGCTCGCGATGGTCGGCGTTCCGCCGGCCGTCGGGTTCATGGGGAAGTGGTACATCGTCCTCGGCGCGGTGAACGCCGGGTCCTGGCCGGTGGTCGCCGTCCTCTTGGCGAGCACGCTGCTGACGCTGGCGTACTTCGCGCGGCTCGCCGAACGGCTCTACTTCGCCGAGGCAACCATCGCGCCGGAGGCGGTCGCCGCCGACGGGGGTGAGCGCGTCTCGACGGCCATGATCGTGACCGTCGTCGTCGCCGCCGTCCTCGCCGTGGGACTCGCGGCCGCCGTCCCGGTGATAGACCAGTTGATCGACATGACCGTGTTCGAGCTGATGCTCCAATGACCGACGTCACCTCTCTTCGACCGTTGTTCGCCGTGCTCGTGTCGGCCGTGGCCATCCCCGTCATCCTCTCGCTCCGATCGCGGCCGAACGTCCGTGAGGGCGTCACCCTCACCGTCGCCGCGACGAAGTTCGCCCTCGTCGCCAGCATGGTCCCCGGCGTCCTCTCGGGGACCACCTACGTCACGCGGATCGGCGAGCTGGGCGACGGTATCTCGCTCGTGCTCCGCGCGGACCCCCTCGGGATCCTGTTCGCGCTGCTCGCGAGCCTCCTGTGGATCGTCACGAGCTTCTACTCCATCGGGTACATGCGCGGACTGAGCGAACACGCGCAGACCCGCTACTTCGCCTCGTTCGCCGCGAGCCTCGCCTCGGCCGTCGGGGTCGCGTTCGGGGCGAACCTTGTCACGCTGTTCGTCTTCTACGAGCTGCTGACGGTGTCGACGTACCCGCTGGTCACGCACGACGAGACCGACGAGGCCCGCGCGGCCGGCCGGAAGTACCTCACGTACACCTTCGGCGGCGGCGTGGCCGTGCTCGGCGGGACCGCGCTCGTCTACGTGCTGACGGGCACCACGGCGTTCACGCCGGGCGGGATCGAGGCGCTCGCCGGCTCGGACCCGACGCTGGCGCGCGTGGCGTTCGGCCTCCTCGCCGGCGGGTTCGGCGTCAAGGCGGCGCTGATGCCGGTCCACTCGTGGCTCCCCGACGCGATGGTCGCGCCGACGCCGGTCTCGGGGCTGCTCCACGCGGTCGCGGTCGTCAAGAGCGGCATCTTCGGCATCGCCCGCGTCGTGCTCGACGTGTTCGGCACGGAGACGATGGCGGAGCTGGGCGTGGCGGCGCCGCTCGCGGTCGTCGCCGCGATCACGCTCCTGACCGCGAGCGTCATCGCACTGCGGCAGGACAACCTCAAGCGGCGGCTGGCGTACTCGACGATCAGCCAGCTGTCGTACATCGTCCTCGGGCTCGCGCTGCTGGAGGGTGAGGCGCTCGTCGGCGGGCTGCTCCACATCCCGGCGCACGCGTTCATGAAGCTCACCCTCTTCTTCTGTGCGGGCGCAATCCACGTCGAGACCCACACGGACGACATCAGCGACATGGCCGGCATCGGCGACCGGATGCCGCTGACGATGGCGGCGTTCGCCGTCGCAGCCGCGGGGATGGCCGGCATCCCGCTGATAGCCGGGTTCGTCAGCAAGTGGTACATCGTCATCGGCGCCCTGGAGGGCGGCGGCCTCGTGTTTGCCGGCGCGCTGCTGGTGTCCGGCGTCCTCAACATCGCGTACTTCTGGCCGATCGTGTACCAGGCGTACTTCGAGTCACCGGACGGGCACGACAAGAAGCCGCTCGTGACCGCGGCGCTCGGCGGCCGCGGGAGCCCCCGCGCCGACGGCGGCCACGAGGCCGCGACGCACGCGAGCGCTGACGAGACCGCAGCGCACGGCGATGACCACGAGGCGGCGACGCACGAGGGTCACGACGACCACCACGGCGGCCCGCCGGCGGGCGGGTGGGACGTTCGTGGCTGGCGCGGCGCCGAGAGCACGTGGTTCATGCTCGGGCCGATCCTGACGGCCGCGAGCCTCTCGGTCCTGCTCGGCGTCGTCCCGCGGACGGCGGTGTTCCTCCGGATAATCGAGACCGTCGTCGGTTCGCTCCCGGGGGTGATGGGCTGATGACCGCCGCGCTCACCGCCCTCCCGCCCGGTCCGGTCCTCCTCGTCATCGCCGCGCTGATCGCCCTCACGCCCTGCCGCGTCGGGCACGCGCTGGGCGTCGCCGCGTCCGGGGTCGCAGTGGCTTGGGCGTGGACCGTCCCGGCGGGCGCGCACCTCCAGGCCACGTTCCTCGGCTTCGACGCCGTCCTGCTCAACGTCGACGAGTTCTCGCGTCTCATGGGGCTGATATTCGGGATCATCGGCGTCGTCGCCGTCCTCTACTCGTACGCGAGCGAGGCCGAGAGCATTCAGACCGCGTTCGCGTTCTCCTACGTCGCGACGAGCTTCGGCGCGGTGTTCGCCGGCGACTGGCTCACGCTGCTGTTCTTCTGGGAGCTGATGGCCGTCACCAGCACGCTGCTCGTCTGGCACTACCGCGGCGAGGCGGTCCGGGCCGGCTTCCGGTACGCGCTGCTCCACGGCCTCGGCGGGACGCTGCTGATGGCGGCGATACTCGGTAACTACGTCGCGAAGGGGACCTTCCTGTTCGCCACGGTGCCGGGCGGCCCCGAGACGGCGGGGATCGTGGCAGGGCTCCCGGCCGCGCTCGCCGCCGTCGGCATCGGCGTCAACGTCGGGTTCATCGGCCTCCACGCGTGGCTCCCCGACACGTATCCGCGCCCGCACATCGCCGCCAGCGTCTTCCTCTGCGTGTTCACGACCAAGACGGGCGTCTACGGGATGTACCGGGCGTTCCCCGACGGGCACGTCGCGATCGCCTACATGGGCGGCGGGATGGCCGTGTTCGGGGCGACGTTCGCGCTGTTCCAGAACGACATGCGGCGGCTGCTCTCGTACCACATCCAGTCGCAGGTCGGCTACATGATTGCCGGCGTCGGCATCGGGTCGGCCCTGTCGCAGGCCGGCGCGTTCGCCCACGTGTTCAACCACATCCTCTACAAGGGGCTGCTCTTCATGACGGCCGGCGTCGTCGTCTACCGGACCGGCGAGGAGAGCCTGAAGAAGCTGGGCGGGCTGGCCCGCGACATGCCGGTCACCGCCGGCGCGTTCACGATCGCCGCGCTGTCGATCGCGGGGTTCCCCGGGTTCAACGGGTTCGTCAGCAAGGGGATCATCATCTCCGGGAGCCACTACACCTTCCCGAAGGGCCCGCTCCCGATCGGCGACTTCCATACGCTCGAATGGCTGCTCCTGCTCGGCGGGATCGGGACGTTCATGTCGTTCATCAAGTTCGGCTACTACGCGTTCTTCCACGGGAGCTACGACGGCGACGTGCGGGACGCCAACCGGGGGCAGAGCGTCGCGATGGGCGCGGTGGCGGTGCTCTGCGTCGCTTACGGCGTCCTCGTTCCTACCTCGCCGCTCGCGGCGGTCGTCCCGGCCGACGTGGGACTGTTCGGGATCCTCCCGTTCGACGTGACGAGCGAGGCCGTCGTCGAGAAGGTGTACAAGACGTACACCGTCGACCACCTGATCGAAGGCGTCGCCCTCGCCGTCCTCGGCCTGATCGGCTTCGCGCTCACCAAGAAGCCGCTCTCGAAGCTGGGGCGGGTCCCGGACGTCGACTCGCTGTACAACCCCGCCGTGTTCTACGGCACCCGCGGGCTCGTGGTCGGCGTCACGGAGCTTTACGCCGCCGTCGACCGCGCCGTCGTCGGGCTCACGACGGCGACCGTCCGGACGGTCACCGACCCGCAGGCGGCCGTCCGACGCGTCGGCAGCGACGTCGAGCTCAAGTCCGGGATCGGCCGCAGCGTGCTGATACTGACGCTGGCGGTCGGGATCGCACTGTTCGGAGTCCTGTTCCTCTGACCGCGGCCGAGCGCCGCCGCGGTCTCATTCTCCGCCGCCGCGACGGCGGCGCGCCTGTTCGCTGAGGGTGAGGAAGGCGACCGCGCCGAAGAACGCGATCACGAAGCCGAACACCGTCGCGTCGCCGCCGCCGGCGGACTGCGCGAACAGGATCGGGGTGACGCTCAGTCCGAAGAGGCCGACGCCGTACCCGAGCCTGTCGCTGCGGTCGTCGAACCGCGGTGCGGCGGCGAGCAGCGAGATGTCGAACGCGAAGTAGAAGTACGCCGCGCCGACGTAGACGGCGGCGGTTCCGAGCGCGGTCGGGACCGACGAGACCAGCGCGTACACGCCGAGCGCGGGGACGACGCCGACGCCGAGTGCGAGCGGGAGGGCCCTGTTCATACGGGATCGATCCGGATCCGATCGAGTAAAACCCTCGGGGCGGCGGTGGGCCGCGAACGTCGATGAAACTGGCAGGACCGTATTCGAAGCGGGGCGGCGCAGAGTCGCCCGCCGCCGGCCTCAGTACTCCTCGTACGCGAGGTTCATCATCCACTGCGAGAAGGCGTCCGCCTGTGCGTCGACCTCCTCCTCGCCGATGAACGGCGAGAGCATGTCGTCGGCCATAAGCAGCGAGAAGTCGAGGTCGCGCGGGGCGGGCTCCAGGTAGTAGGTGTTGTGGCCGTTGTAGACGGTGTCCTCCCGCTGGATCAGGCCCGACTGCTCTAACGCATCGGCGATGCGGCTCCCCTTCCGCGACGAGACATCGAGTTCCTTCCAGAAGTCGCTCTGGTGGATGCCGCCGGTCTCGCGGATGAGTTCGAGACCGGCGCGCTCGTCCGCCGACAGGTCGGACTCGATTTCAGACGCGCTCATACTCTCTCACGCCTCCCGAATCGGTTAAAACTGGCCTTCCGCTCGGCCCGCCCCGAGCCCGCGCGAGCGCCGCCTCACCAGCGCGTGAACGCGAACTCTCCCCGCGCCGGGCCGACAGTCACGACGCCGACGCCGCGGAAGCCGAGGTTGAGCAGGTGCGGTCGACCGCCGTCGCCGTCACCGGGGTCGTACCCGAACGCGTGCGAGTGACCGCTGAACGCGGCGAACACGTCGTGGTCTCGGACCGCGAGGGCGAGCGCAATCGACCCGGTGTGGAGGTGCTCGCGGTCCGTCTCGCGCGTACCGACCGCGTGGTGGCGATCGAAGGACGTACCGAACGGCGGCACGTGCGTCGCGAGCAGCACGTCGGAACGGCGCCGCAGGCGGTCCGAAAGCCGCTCGTACGTCGTCTCGATTTCGGCCATGCCGCGGTGGAACGCGACCGCCTCCTCGTCCGCGATGCCCAGCGACGCGGCGACCTCCTCGGTCGACGCCGCTCCGCTGACGACGCGGTGACACGCGTCGAGCAGGTCGTCCGCGAGACGGTCGGCGGCGTGTCTCCGGTCCTCGCGAGGGGCCGTCCGCGGGTCGAGCGCGTCGAAGTCGGTCTGCGGGAGCGACGGGGCGAGCGACCGGCGCTCGCAGCCCCACCCGACCACGGTGAGGTTCCCGAGCGTCCGCGCGCTCAGGTGCTCCGCGGTGGCCCCGAGAGCGGTGTCGACCACTTCCCTCGGCATCGGCGCTGGGTCGTGGTTCCCCGGGACGTAGACGACCGGCACGTCCGGCGCGAGTCGCCCGATGAACCGGCGGGCCAGCTCGGCATCGTCGTCGCCCGCGTGGTGCGTGAGGTCGCCGAGGACGAGCGCGGCGTCGACGTCCGCCGGCGGCGACACCGCGGCGAGGTCGTAGTCGTCGGCCGCGGGCTTCAGGTGGAGGTCGCCGAAGACGAGGAGCCGCATGACCGCTACGTCCGTCTCCGAGGTAAAAACGTCCCGCCCGTCTCGGTACCGAGTCGCACGGCGGCCGGGGTACGCTCCGCTCCGCCCCGCTACGCCCGGCCCGTCGCGAAGTCGGCCGGGAGCGGCACCGCCTCGGCCGGCGTCTCGCAGGGCGGTCCGTCGGCGTACGCGACGGCGGGGTCGCCGCCGGTCCGGATCCGGGTGAACGAGCGCGTTCCGAACCCGTCGCCGTGGAGGCAGGCGCCGTACTCGTGGTCCGCGAGGACGGCGCTCGCGCGGTCGAGCCACGACGCTCCCGACTCCCCCGGCTCCGGGGCGAGCGCGGCCGCGATCCGCCTCGTGCTGTCGGCCCGCTCCTCGCCGAACTCCCGGCGTCGCTCGGGGACCGCGAACCGCTCCGTCCCGTTGACCACGCCGCCGACGTTGCCGATCACGTGGACGCCCGGGTCGAGCCGGGTCACGGCGAGGCCGCCGTCGTACGCCAAGAGGAACGCCGCGCGGTCGTCGGCGAGGACGAGGTTGAAGCCGTCGTACGCGCGCTCGTCGAGTTCGCGCTCGACGGTCCGCACCGCGTCCTCCGCGGAGGCGGCCGTCAGGCAGTCGCGCACGAGCAGCCCACGGGAGCGGTCGCCCTCGCGGTCGGCGTCGAGCCAGCGGTTCGTGACGGCGACGACGAGACCGTCCTCGGAGAGGCCGATCCACGTACCGCCGGCCTCGGCGTCGCGCGGGGCCACGTACCGGCCGCCGCCGTCGAACCCCTCGCCGTCGTCTCCGCCGTCACCCTGCCCGCTATCGCCGTCGCCCTCTCGGAGTGCCGGCGGTTCGCTCGGGCGGTCGTGCGCCTCGTCGCGGGTGGCGGCGAGCGCGACGGGGGCGTCGCCAAACGTCCGCCACGCCAGAGTCAGTGTACACACGCCAGCGAGTACGGCCGACCGGGTGAAAACTCCACGGTGGAGTCCCCACGCGTGTTTACTCGAAATAAAAAAAATCTTTTGAGGGCCGACCGCTTGGGTCGTGGTATGGACGCGATTGCCGTCTACGAGGGAGCCGACGAACCGGTCGTGACAGAGAGACCGCGACCGGAGCCCGCGCCCGGCGAGGCGCTGGTTCGGACGCTCCGGGTCGGCGTCGACGGGACCGACCACGAGGTCATCGCCGGCGGACACGGCGGGGCGCCCGCGGGCGAGGACCACCTCGTGTTGGGTCACGAGGCCGTCGGCGTGATCGAGGAGCCGAACGACACGCCGTTCGAGGTCGGCGATGTCGTCGTCCCGACGGTCCGCCGCCCGCCGAACGGCGCCAACGAGTACTTCGCGCGCGGCGAGCCCGACATGGCGCCGGACGGCGAGTACCACGAGCGGGGCATCGTCGGGGCGCACGGGTTCATGGCGGAGTACTTCACCAGCCCGGCCGAGTTTCTCGTCGAGATCCCCCCGGCGCTCGCCGACTGGGGCTTCCTCGTCGAACCGGTCTCGATCGCGGAGAAGGCGATCGAGCACGCGTACGCCAGCCGGTCGGCGTTCCACTGGGAGCCCGAGTCGGCGCTCGTGCTGGGGAACGGGTCGCTCGGCCTGCTGACCGTGGCGACCCTCGACGAGTCGTTCGACCGGATCTACTGTCTCGGACGGCGCGAGCGCCCCGACCCGACGATCGAGATAATCGAGTCGCTCGGAGCGACGTACGTGAACTCCAACGACACCGCGATCCCGGAGGTGCCAGAGGTGTACGAACCGATGGACCTCGTCTTCGAGGCGACCGGCTACGCGCCCCACGCCTTCGAGACGATCGAGGCGCTCGCGCCCAACGGCGTCGGCGCGCTCCTCGGCGTCCCGGGGGACTGGGAGTTCGAAATCGACGGCGGCCGGCTCCACCGGGAGTTCGTCCTCCACAACAAGGCGCTCGTCGGCAGCGTCAACTCCGGGTACGGGCACTTCGAGTCGGCCGTCGAGTCGCTCTCGCGACTCTCCGACGGGTTCCTCGATGATCTCGTGACCGGCGTCCACGGGCTCGACGACTTCGAGGCCGCGTTCGCGGATGACGACACGACTATTAAAACGGCGGTCGAATTTGCCGCGTATGAAGAACGTTGACGACCTCATCGACAGCGCTGCCGAGCTCGCGGAGCGGGGGCTCTCGAAGGGAGAGATCGCGGACGAACTGAACGTCTCCCGCGAGACGGCGAGCTGGCTGGTCGAGCGCGGCGGCGGCGCCGAGACGGACGAGGCGGCCGCGGACGCGGCGGCGTCGGCCGACATCCACGTCGACTGGTCGGCGCTCGGGCGCGACTCGACCCGCCTCGGCTTCGCGGCGAGCGCGATGGCGGACCTGCTGGCCAAACAGGGCGAGGCGGTCGACCTGACCGTCGGCATCGAGAAGGCGGGCGCGCCGCTCGCGACCGCGGTCGCCGACCGGCTCGACACCGACCTCGGTACGTACGCCCCCGCGAAACACCAGTGGGATGAGGGCGACATCGACGAGCACGGCGGCGGCTTCTCGCGGAACTTCGCCGCGATCCGGAACCGCGACTGCTACGTCGTCGACGACATCATCACCTCCGGGACGACGATGCGGGAGTCGATCGACGCGATCCGCGAGCAGGGCGGCGAGCCGGTCGCGTGCGTCGTCCTCGTCGACAAGATGGGGTACGACGACATCGACGGCGTTCCGGTCTACTCGCTCGTCGACGTGGTGCGCGTCGACCGCGAGGAGTAAGCGCCGAGCCGGTCGGCGGTCGGCCCGTCACGTCGCCCGCCCGTGCGGAACCCATTTGCCTCGGCGTCGCGTATCGAGCCGTATGACGTTCAGCCCCGAAGCCGACGCCGACGCCGAAGAGATCGAACAGCGAGTCGAGACGGTCCTCGCCGACAACGACGTGGTACTCTTCATGAAGGGGAACCGCCTGATGCCCCAGTGCGGCTACTCCCAGCGCGCCGTCGAGCTGATCTCCCAGCACGTCGAGGAGTTCGAGACGGTCGACGTGTTGCCCGCGCTGCCGCAGTACCGCGAGGCGCTGGAGTCTCACAGCGGCTGGGAGACGATTCCGCAGACGTTCGTCGACGGCGAGTTCGTCGGCGGCAGCGACGTGCTCGGCGAACTCGACGAGCGCGGCGAGCTCGCCGCGGAACTGGGCGCCGAGTGAGCCGTCGCCCCCGCCGTTGATCCTCCGGTCCGGGCGCGACGTACACGCGGATGCTGACACCTCGAAGGGCAGTCCATATAAACCTACGGTGCGTAGCTACGGTAGGTGCGGCCGTTGCCGCCGCCGCCGTGACCACCGGTTCGACCCCACCGCATTCCACAAACAATGACAGGCCGCGTGTTCCGACTCCATTCGACGCTCGAACTGCCACTCGAAGACGTAGAGACGTACTTCGACGAAGACCCCGATCTGCCGGAGGAGATCGACGACATCGACATCACGCGTCGAAACAACACACTCATCATCAAGGCCCTGTCCGACGACGAGTCGATCAGCAAGTACACGCCCACGGCGCAGCTGAAGGCGTCGGTCACGGAGACCCGCGTCTGGGAGGAGGAGCCGCCCCGCGCCGGCGGTCCCCAGTGGATGGACGACGAGGAGGAGGAGATCCCCTCCGAGCTCGTCGAGTTCGCCTGCTTCAAGGGCGACCGCGAGACCGTCCTCCAGAACTCCGCGCTCCAGTACCCGATGTTCCGCGTGCTCCGCAAGATCGCGACGCTCTCCGAGAAGGGGACGCTGACCGCGATCACGGAGGAGGACGGCGAACTGGAGGCGACCCGGATCGTCGAAGGTGAACCCCGCCCCGCCAGCATCGAGGTCGTCGAGAGCCCGCAGGGCGCCGGCGAGGGCGACGGCGGCGTCAACTGGCGCGACAACGAGTTCATCTCCGACTGAGGCGGCGCGTTCGCCGCGGCCGGTCCCGCGTGCGGCGTGCGATCCGCGGCTCCCTCGCCGTCCGACCGCCGACTCTTTATCCGCGCGACTCCCTCTCCCGGTCATGAGCAACTGGGTGAGCCTCTTCTCCGGCGGCAAGGACTCCTCGTGGGCCCTGTACCGCGCGCTGGAGGAAGGGCTCGACGTCTCGCGGCTGCTGACCGTCCACCCCGCCGGCGACTCGTACATGTACCACACGCCGGCGACCGAGCTCGCCGAACTCGCGGCCGAGAGCGTCGGCGTCGACCTCGTCGAGGTGTCGCCGGACGACTTCGGCGCCGCAGACGTCGACGACGCCGGCGCGCAGGGCGACGCGGAGCTGGAGCCGATGGAGGCGGCGCTCCGAGAGATCGCCGCCGCGGACGACCTCGACCTCGCCGGCGTCACGGCCGGCGCCGTCGAGAGCGAGTTCCAGACGGACCGGATTCGGGGGATGTGCGACCGGCTCGGGATCGACCTGTTCGCCCCGCTGTGGCAGCGGGACCCGGTCGAACTCGCGGAGGCGATGTTCGACGCCGACTTCGAGATCCGGATCATCCAAGTGGCGGCGTACGGGCTCGACGAATCATGGCTCGGACGACGGTACGACGCGGACGCGCTCGACGACCTGCTCGCGCTCCGCGAGGAGTACGGCGTCCACCCGCTCGGCGAGGGCGGCGAGTTCGAGACGTACGTCGTCGACGGCCCGCACATGGACCGCCGCATCGACCTGGAGTACGACACGGTCTGGGAGGGTGACCGCGGTCACATCGAGGTCCGCGACGCGACGCTGGAGTAGAGCGCCCTCTGAAACGGCGAAAGAGCCCCGTTACGGCCAGTTTCCGGCCTGATCGTACGCGTCCACGATCCGACCGATACCGACGACGTACGCCGCGGTGCGGAGGTTGCGGACGTCGTTCGACTCGTAGGTGTCGACCAGCGTGTCGAACGCCTCCGTGATCACGCGTTCCAGTTCCTCGTTGACGCGCGCCTCGGTCCAACTGAATCGCTGTCGGTTCTGGACCCACTCGAAGTACGATACGGTGACGCCTCCCGCGTTCGCGAGGATGTCGGGGACGACGTTGACGTCGCGGTCGGCGAGCACGTCGTCGGCGTCGGGCGTGAGCGGACCGTTCGCCGCCTCGACGATCAGGTCGGCGCCGACGTCCGCCGCGAGCTCGGCGTCGACCGCGTTCTCCAGCGCGGCCGGGACGAGGCAGTCGACGTCGAGCGTGAGCAGCTCGTCGTTCGTGAGGCCGTCGGCGCCGGGGTAGCCCGTCACCGACCCGGTCTCGGCCTTGTGCGCCTTCACGTCGCGGGGGTCGAGCCCTTCCGGGTCGCGGATCCCGCCGGCGGAGTCGGAGACCGCGACCACGTCGGCGCCGAGGTCGTCGAGCAGCGCCGCCGCGATCGACCCGGCGTTGCCGTACCCCTGAACCGCGACGGTCGCGTCCGCGACGTCGCGGCCGAGCCAGTCGAACGCCTCGCGGGCCGACAGCGCGACGGAGCGACCGGTCGCCTCGACGCGACCCTCGCTGCCGCCGGAGTCGAGCGCCTTCCCCGTGATGACGCCGGGGGCGGTGGTGTTTTCGAGGGTCTCGTAGGTGTCTTTGATCCAGTTCATCTCCCGCTGGCCGGTGTTGACATCCGGCGCGGGGATGTCGCGGTCCTCGCCGATCAGCGGCCGGAGTTCCGTCGCGAACGCCCGCGTGAGTCGCTCCAGCTCGGACTCGGAGTAGTCCGCCGGATCGATCGCGATGCCGCCCTTGCCGCCGCCGTACGGGACGTCGACGACGGCGCACTTGTACGCCATCCAGCCCGACAGCGCCTTCACCTCGTCGCGGGTGACGCCCGGGTGATAGCGGATCCCGCCCTTGTACGGCCCCCGGTCGCCGTTGAACTGCGCGCGGTACGCGCGCACCGTCTCCAGCGAGCCGTCGTCGCGCTCGAACGTCAGGTTCGTCTCCAACACCCGTTCCGGGTTCTTCAGGCGCTCGATGACGCCCGAGTCGGCGTCGACGACCGCCGCGGCGTCGTCTACCTGCTCCCGCAGGCTCTCGAACGGATTCGCCTCCGTAGTCATACGATCAGTCTCGGTGGGCGGTGGTTAACTGTGGCGACCGGTACGGAAATTGTGCGTGCCGACACCGTCCGAACGACGCGCATCGACGCCGATCGAGCGATGCGGGTCGACCCCGTCCACAGCGACAGCCGGGCGGGTCGCGACCCGAACGCCGGCCGGGCCACCGATCCGACTCAGCGGGTCCCGTCGGGCGCGCGGTCGAGGATCCGCTCCGCCTGCGCGATCAGCGGCGCGTCGATCATCTCGCCGTCCACCTGGAAGACGGCGCGTCCCTCCCCCTCCGCCTCGTCGCGGGCGTCGAGGACCGCCGCGGCCCACTCGACGTCGTCCGGGTCCGGGGTGAACGCCTCGGTGATCGGGCCTACCTGCGCCGGGTGGATCGCCAGCTTCCCGTCGTAGCCGAGCCGGCGCGCGAACGCGGCGTCCTCCCGGAGCCCCGACTCGTCCGAGAAGTCCGTGTAGACCGTGTCGAGCGCGTCGACGCCGGCCGCGCTCGCGGCGAGGACGACGTGTTCGCGGGCGTACAGCACCTCCGTCCCCTCGTCGGTCCGGGTCGCGCCCACGTCCGCGGCGAGGTCTTCGGCGCCGAACGCGACCGCGTCGGTCGCCTCCGCCGCCGCGATCGCCTCCGCCGCGAGGACGCCCGCCGCCGTCTCGACGAGCGCGAACACCGCGGGATCGCGGCCCCGCTCGGCGCACAGTTCGGCGACGCGCTCGACCCGACCCGCGCCCTCGACCTTCGGGAGCATCACCGCGTCGAGGGTGACCGCGTCGCCGCCCCCCCCTCTGTCGGTACCGATCACCCCGTCGAGGTCGGCCGCGGGCGACTCGGCGGTGAGCCGGACGCAGACCTCCGCGTCCGGGTCGAAGGCGGGGTCCGCGAGCACCTCGCGGACCGCCGCCCTCGCCTCGTCCTTCCGGCCGGGCGCGACGGCGTCCTCGAGGTCGAAACAGATCACGTCGGCGCCGGTTCCCGGCGCCTTCCGCATGAGTTCGGGGCTGTCGCCGGGCGAGAACAGCAAGCTTCGGCGTGGCATGTGCGGGGGTGCGCGGGCGGGCAAATAAAACCCGACGGCCGCCCCGAGAGCGGTACCGATTTCACGCCGCCGGTCGAGCGGGGGCCCATGCCCGGACTGTACTACGAGGAGTTCGAAGTCGGCGAGACGATCGACCACGCGACGCGGCGGACGATAAGCGAGGCCGACAACCAGCGCTTCTGCGACATGACGATGAACCAGCAGCCGCTCCACCTCGACGCCGACTTCGCCGCGGAGACGGAGTTCGGCGAGCGACTGGTGAACGGACTGTACACGATGTCGCTCGCGGTCGGGATGTCGATCCCGGAGACGACCGACGGCACCATCGTCGCGAACCTCTCGTACGACGGCGTCGAACACCCGGACCCGGTGTTCCACGGCGACACGATCCGCGCCCGCTCGACGGTCACCGACAAGCGCGAGACGAGCGACGGCGAGCGCGGCGTCGTCACCATGCGCGTGGAAGCGTTCAAGATCGTCGACGGCGACGACGACGTCTTAGTCTGCGAGTTCGAGCGGACGGTCCTCTCCGAGAAGCGGCCGACGGGGGACGGGGACGGCTGACTGCCTCAGTCGTCCTCGCCGGCGAGCAGCAGCCCGAGGTAGGAGGTGCGAACCTGGTCGTCGGCGTCGAGGCCGAGCCGGTCGAGCGCCTCGATCGCTGCCTCGCGCGCCGCGTCGACCTCGCTTTCGGACTCGACGGCGCGTTCGATCTCGACGTACTCGTCGAGCCCGGTGACGGCGTCGAGCGTCACGGTGAACCCGTCGTACGCCCAGAACTCGCGCCGCTTCTCCACCGTCGCGGCCGGCTCGAAGCCGAGCCCGGAGAGGGCCGCCGCGAGCGCCTCTCCGTCGTCGACGCCCGTCTCGTGTTCGGCGCGGGTCTTCGAGGCCTCGTCGAGGAGGGGTCCCTTATACGTGATCGTCGCCGCCGGGTCGTCGGCGGAGGACGCCGACCCCTCGCCGTCCGACAGCGGCATCTCGCGCCGGATCCGGAGCGCCTCGTCCGTTTCGGCGAACTCGCGGTGCGGCGCGTCGTAGTACGTGTCGCGCTGTCGCTTGGCGGCGACGTGCTCGGCCCCGACCTCGCGGAGGCGCTCTCGCGTCGCGTCCAGGTCCGCCGGTACCTTGATCTCGACCTCGTACATGCCCGGCACTGCGGTCGGACCGCTCATAAGGAGCGCGGGACGCCGCCGTGCTCCGCGACGAACCGCCGCGACCCGTAGGCCGGCGCGTCGGCCGCCGAATCGCCGCTGTCGCCCGCTCGTCGGCGGGCTTCGGGCCGAACCGTGCTTCTTAAGGGTGTAACAGGTGACCTTCAGGTATGAGCGATCAGGAGCAAGCGGACGCGGCCGCCGAGGCCGAGGAGACCGAGACCGAGACTGACGCTGACGGACTCGAAGACGGCGACTTCGTCCGCGTCGCGTACACGATCCGAACGGCCGACGACGACCGCGTCATCGACACGACCGACAAGGAGACGGCCGAGGACGCCGAGATCGACGTCGACGAGTACGACTTCGAGCCCCGGATCATCGCGCTCGGTGCCGGCCACGTGTTCCCCTCCGTCGAGGAGGCGTTCATCGGCGGCGCCGTCGGCGACGAGGGAACGGTCGACGTCCCGGCCGACGACGCCTTCGGCGAGTACGACCCCGACGAGGTCGAGACCGTCAAGGCCGACAAGATCCCCGAGGACAGCCGCTACCCCGGCGCGCAGGTCCAGATCGACAATCAGCAGGGCCACCTCGAGACGATCATCGGCGGCCGCGCCCGCGTCGACTTTAACCACCCGCTCGCCGGCGAGGACCTCGAGTACGAGTACGAGATCCTCGAAGCCATCGACGACCGCGAGGAGCAGGCCGCCGGCATGCTCGGGATGTACCTCCAGGAGGCGCCCGAGGTCCGCATCGAGACGGAGACCGAGGAGGAGGAGACCGTCGCGGAGGACGAGGACGGCGAGGAGACCGTCGAGACCGAGGAGGTCGAGAAGGACATCCTCTACGTCACCGCGACGCAGGCGATGCAGATGAACCAGCAGTGGATGTTCCAGAAACAGCAGATCGCGCAGGACCTCATGGACCGCCTCGACCTCGACCGCGTCGTGATCGAGGAGGTCATCGAGGGCGGCGGCATGGGTGGCCTCGGCGGCATGATGGGCGGCATGGGCGGCGCCGGCGCCGACGATGTCGACATCGAGGAGGCGCTCGAGGACGTCGACGTCGACGCCGACGAGATCGTCGACGAGATCGACGAGGAGTAACGGACCCCGTCGCTGCCGGGTTTCGCTTCTTCGAGACGCTGGTGCCTCGAGCGGCCGCGCTACGCCGCCACTCACTCCGGTGGCTCAGCCCGCAGCGTCAGGTCGACCGACGAACGGATCGCTTTTGCCCGACGCCGCGCCCACACCGGTATGGAGATCGAACGGGCACGCGAGGACGCGCTCGTCGCCGCGGTCGCGGGCGCGACGACCGTCGCGGTCGCGTTGTTGTCGAGCTTCACCGCCGTCGTCTCGGTTGCGACGCTCCCGACGCTGGCGCCGCTCGCCGTGTACGCGTCGTACCTCTTCTCGCGGAAGGGCGGGCCGTACGGAGCGTTCGACACCGCGCGAAACTGGGCGATCGCTTCGGCCGTCGTCGGCGCGCTGACACTTCTCGCGTCCGTCGTGTCGTAGCCGAATCAAGCGATCGGCCGCGTCAGGCGATGTCGCGGCTCGTGTCGACGGCGACCTCGTCGGTGAGTTTCAGCTTCAGCGGCTCCTCCAAGGCGGCGCCGCCGCGGAACTTGGCGACGACGAGCCGGTTCGCGATCTCGGTCCCGGTGACCGTCGTCCGGAGGTCGAACACGATGTCCGCGACCTGTTCCGTGATCCGGCGCGCCTGCGGGTCCTCCCCGCCGCGGAGCGCGTGGAGCAGCGCGACGCCGTCGGCGTCGTCGACCCGAGCGCGCACGCCGTCGAGGAACTCGGCGTACGCCGCCGGAGACGCGCCGCGCTCCAGCGGCTCCACGGAGTCGACGATCAGCGTTCCCTCTTCCGGGAGATCGGTCGTGAGCGACGCCGCCTCGTCGAGGTCGCCGACCTCGTCGGTGGCCTCCACCGTCGTCTCCCCGTCCCCGTCGCGGCTGAGCGCCGCCTCCACCGCCCCGGCCGATCGGACGGTCGTGAGGTAGCGGCACCTCCGAACGCGGGCGAACCGGTCCAAGATGAGCTCGGACTGGCTGTCAGGGTTCGCCTTCAACACGACGACGCTACCGCTCGGGAACCCCCCGCCGAACTGTCGGTCCAGCACCGAGACCCCGGTCGGAAGCGTCTCCATATGATCGCTGCCGCCCGTGGAGGTTTGGGTCTGTCGGTGGCGGCTCTCTCGACCGGTCTCGCCACCGAAATCCGCCGCCCCGGAGTCGGCCGCGTCCGTGATTCTCACGCGATCTGCCACCCGTCCGCCGCCGCCGTCTCGCCGAGTCGCCGAGCGAGTTCGTCGTACGCGCTCCGGACCGCGGGGTCGGACAGCGGCTCGGCTCCGCCGTCGGGAACCGCACCGAGGACGGGACAGCCGAGCAGCGTCGCAACCGAGTCCGGTACGCTCGCCTCGCCGACGGCGACCGCCCCGACCGGCGGGCAGTCGAGGCGGCGAGCGATCGCCGCCGTCTTCGCGGCGTCACGGAGCGCGGCGCGGCGGAGCGGCGTCGCGATCAGCGCGCGGTCCGCGGCCCGAAGCGGCGCGGCCGCGTCCGCCGACGCGCCCGCCGGGCAGTCGAGCAACACCGGCGCGCCGTCGGGCGTCGCGCCGTCGAGCGCCGCGAGCGCTCCGAACGCGTCGACCGATCGCGGCGCGTCCGGGGCGGCGAGAACGGTCGGCTCGGAGCGGTCGGGACGGACCGGAACGGTCCCGCGGACCGCGTCGCGGACCGTCGTCTCGTCCTCTGGACCGCTAGGGAGATCGGGATCGGCCGGACCGCTGTCGGTCGCGGTCTCCGCTGCGAGCCGCGCGAGGTTCGGCAGATCCCAGTCGGCGTCGGCCGCGATGGTCCGCGCGCCGCGCCGCGAGAGTGCGCGCGCGAGCCCGAGGGTGGTCGTCGTCTTTCCGCTTCCGCCCTTGCCGCCGGCGACGGCTATCACGGGGGTGGTGCGTCGGTATTCGTCATAAGGAGCGGGCCGGTCGCCGGGGGTGCGGGCGTTCGGCTCGCCGGAACGACGGGCGTAGTCCGCGAGTCAGTCCTGACAGCAGCCGCCGGCTTCCCCGCCGAAGTCGACCGCGAGGGGCTCCGAGATGGCTTCGTTGATCGCTTCGAGGGTCTCGTTCAGCTCGTCTTGCGCGTCGAGGTACTCGCTCATCACCGGCATCGAGTGGAGCTCATCCTGCGCCTCCTGAACGCGCTGAAGTTCGGCGTTCGTCGCCTGCCCGGTCTGGCGGGCCTGCATGAACTCCGCGCGAAGCTGCTCGAACTCGTCGATCGCCGCTTGTACCTCCTCGTCTCGCTGGACCGCGGCCCTCGTCTCCTCGAAGCGCTCGTACTCCGGGGTTTCGGCGATGCGTTCGCCGAGCTCTCGACCGAGGTCCTCGATGGAGACCTGTTCGACGCTCATGTTCTGACATCGTGGCCGAGCGGTTTGAACCTGCCGGAGCCGGGGCTCGGCGGCGACGTTCGGGGTTCGCTACGCCGTCCGAGACGCGACGAACTCGACGACGGCATCGAGCTCTTGCGGGCCAATGCCGTGGCCGCCCGGGAAGCTCCCGCTCGCGACATCGGCGTCGAGAGTTTCGAACCGTTCGACGGCCGCGGTCGTCCGCGACTCGGGAATCACCCGGTCGCCGGCGCCGGCGCCGACGAAGACCGGCTTCCCCTCGATCCCGTCCGGGTCGAGGTCGGCGTGCGACTCCGCGAGGTACCCGTGGAGGGCGACGACCCACGCGTAGCGGTCAGGGTCCTCCAAGAGGAGCGAGAGGCTCGTTATCGCGCCCTGACTGAACCCGAGCAGCCCGAGCCGGTCGGCGTCGAGTCCGTAGGCGTCGACCGCGCGCTCGACGCTCTCACCGATCAGGTCGAGGCTCCGCCGGAAGTCGTCGGCGTCTGGTTGGCTGGACTCCAGCCCGCCCGCCGAGAGGTCCAGTTCGTACCACGTGTACCCGCCCTGAAGCGGATCGGGAGCGCGAAGGCTGACGACGTGGAGCTCGTCGGGCAGTTCGGCCGCGACCGGGAGGAGGTCCTCCTCGTCGGCGCCGCGCCCGTGGAGGACGAAGACGGCGGGCGCGGGCTCGCCGCCGGACTCCTCGTCGGGGGCGACGTGAACGTGTTCGAGCGGAATCTCGGTCATCGGTGCGGGGTTAGCGAGGGCGGCTGTTAGGTCCGTCGACCGCGGCAGCGCGTCGGTTCGTCGGGCCGCTCGTCGTCTCAGGATCGGCCGACTTGGACGCCGAGTGCGACGCGTCGAGACGCCGTGACGACCCCGGCGCGGGGCGAGGGATTCCGACGATCACGAACGTCTGGGACGAAACTCGGGGTCGAACGCGCCGTTTAACCGTCCTGCCGCACAATCCGGTCGACATGAGCGGCTCCACCGAGGGCGACCTGACGAAGACGGGGATGGCCCTCAAGCACGACCGCGAGTGGGACTACGAGCTCGACCGAATCTTGGAGGCCATCGAGGAGCGCGACGCTTCGAAGGTCGGCTTACAGTTCCCCGAGGGGCTCAAGCGCCGCGGTCCGAAGGTCGCGGACGACCTCCGCGAGGTCGCACCCGACGACGTCACGTTCATGCTCTCGGGGCAGCCCTGCTACGGGGCCTGCGACCTCGACACGTACCTGATGCGGCGGACGGACGTGTTCGTTCACTTCGGCCACACGCCGATGAAGGAGTCCGACAGCATCGTTTACGTCCCGCTGTTCTCGAACGTCGACCCGTTCCCGATCATGGAGGACGCGCTGGAGGAGGAACTCGCGTCCCCCGAAGAGGACGCCGACGTGGGCCTCGTAACGACCGCCCAGCACATGAACCGGTTCGAGGAGATGACGGACTGGCTGGAGGAGCGCGGCTACGAGGTCCACACCCGCCGGGGCGACGACCGCCTCACGAAGGAGGGGCAGGTGCTCGGCTGTAACTACGCCTCCGCGGACATCGACGCCGAGCAGGTGCTGTACGTCGGCGGCGGGAAGTTCCACCCGGTCGGGCTGGCGATGGAGCACCCGGACAAGCGCGTCGTCATCGCGGACCCGGTCAACAACGCCGTCTCGGTCGCCGAACACGACCAGTTCCTCAAGCAGCGCTACGCCGCGGTCCACAAGGCGATGGACGCCGAGAAGTGGGGCGTCATCTTCTGTACGAAGATCGGGCAGGGCCGCTGGGAGAAGGCCCAAGAGATCGTCGACAACAACGACAACGCCTACCTGATCACGATGGACGAGGTGACGCCGGACCGCCTCCGGAACTTCGACATGGACGCGTTCGTCAACACCGGCTGCCCGCGGATCACGACCGACGACGGCCCGCGGTTCCACAAGCCGATGCTGACGCCGGGCGAGTACGAGGCCGCGATCGGGGAGAAGCCGCTCGACTCGATCGAGTTCGACACGTTCCACGACACCTGGTAGGGCGGCGCACGGAAGCAGGAGACGCTATTTTTTGGGTACCGTCCTCGGAGCGGAATCGCCGTCACGCTTCGTTCGGCGGATGGAAAAAGAGCCCGTCGACCACGAGGGCCCCGGCCGCGAGCGACGCGCCAGCGACGGGAACCGCGTTCCCCTGCGCGAGGAGCGACCCGACCGCGTACACGGCGCAGAACGCGAGCGGGATCGCGAGCAGGACGAGGTCGGCGCGGTCGAGGCCGTCGAGGACCGCCCCCTGTCCGCGGTGGCTCCCGCTCATTCCATGTACCCGAGGTCGCGGAGCTTCTGTGCGATCTGCTTCGCCTCCGCCTCGGAGACCCCGTCGTCCGACTCCATCTCCTGAACAACGACGTGTTTCACGAACTCCTTGACGGAGCCGAACGGTTCGTCTTCAATGTACTCCTCCACGTCCGCGACGAACTCCTTCCGCAGCGAAATCGTGGTGTACTCGCTCATTGGCAAACATCTCCCGCTCCGCCGACAAAAATTTAATTATATCTAATTAGGCCGTTCCGCGGCCCGACACGCTCGATCGGTGAGCGTTCGTCGAAGGGGCCGGCCTCGCGAGCGATCGGCTCGGCGAGCGCCGAGCGGCGAACGACCAACATTCGATGGAAGCGGGCCTGCCGGCGCGCGTCGGAACAACGTTTATCTGCCGAGCGGACGGGCGTTGAGGGTAAGGTTCTCCGTGATGTCCACACCCAGCGGTTCGATCACCGTCGTCCTCGCCGCGGGAACGCCCGACCGAGCCGCGGAGCTGAAGGACTCGCTTGAGCGCGCGGACGACCGCCTCGCCGTCGAGCCGGTCGCGGGGGCCGACGCGGCCGCGGAGATAATCGAGGACTCGCCCGTCGATTGTCTGGTCACGGTCGGCGACCCGGCGGAACCGACCGGCCTCTCCCTCGTTTCGACGGCCCGCGATCGGCACCCGGAGCTTCCGATCCTGGTTTGCCCCGACCAGACGCTCGACGCGCCCGCCGTGTCCGCGGCGTTCGACGCGGGCGCCACCGACGTCGCGAGGGCGTGTCCCGATTCGGACCGGACGCCCGTCCTCGTTCACCGGGTATCGAACGCCGTCGCGTCCGCCCGCGCCGTCGCGGAGGCGGAGCGGCAGCGCGACCGGTTCGAGGAGTTCGTCCAGGGCGTCTCTCACGACCTGCGGAGTCCGCTCAACGTCGCGCAGGGTCGGCTCGCGATGGCGCAAGCGGAGGGCGGCGGCGAACACGTCGACGACGCGGCGTCAGCGGTCGACCGGACGCTGGAACTGCTCTCCGACCTGTTGACGCTCGCGGAACAGGGCGAGCGGCCGGAAGACCTCGATCCGGTCGAACTGGCGGCCCTCGCCGACGAGTGTTGGGCGAACGTCGCGACCGGCGACGCCACGCTGACCGTCGACACCAACCGGCGTATCCTCGCCGACAGCGGGCGGCTGAAGCGGCTGTTGGAGAACCTGTTCCGGAACAGCGTGGAACACGGCGGCGACGACGTGGTCGTCGTTATCGGCGACATCTCCCCGATGTACACGACGACGCGCGCCGGCGTGGTCCTGCCGGCCGGGTTCTTCGTGGCGGACGACGGCCCGGGAATCTCGCCGGAAGCGCGCGACCGCGTGTTCGAGGTGGGGTACACGACGGGCGCGAACGGGACCGGCTTCGGACTGAACATCGTCAGCGAGGTCGCCAGGGCCCACGGGTGGGAGGTCACCGTCTCCGAGGGGGCGCGAGGCGGTGCCAGGTTCGACGTGACCGGCGTCGAGTTCGACGACTGACCGGCTTCAGTCCGCACCCGCGGCCCGCTCGACGTACGTGACCGCCGCCGTTGGCGAGTCGACGGCCTCGACGCCGTCCACGTCGTGCGTGTCGATTCCGGCCACCGGACGGCCCTGCGCGAGTGCGAGCCCGATCTCGGAGAGCGTGCCCCCCGCCCCGTCGACCGCGACCGCGGCATCCCCATCCATGACGACGAGGGCGTTACGCGCGTGGCCGAGCCCCGTCGCGATCGGCGTCGTGACGTGGGGGTTGGCGTCTCTCCGGTCGTCGGTCGGGAGGATCCCGATCGTCTCGCCGTCGGCCGCCCGGGCCCCGCGACAGACAGCCGCCATGACGCCGCAGAGGCCCCCGCAGACCACGGCGTGGCCCCGCTCGGCGAGCCGCTCGCCGAGGGCCTCCGCGACCGCCGCCGTCTCCGGACCGATCGTACTCCCGCCGATGACGCTGACGCGCATGGCCCGTCGGTGGGTCCGCGCCGGGTAAAATCGGTCGGTCGCGGCCGCGAGGGGCGTCGAGACGGGCTCCCCGCTGATTCTCGTCGTCGAGACGCCCACTGAAACCCTTATCCCTGCCGGCCGTGAATGAGGGCTATGACGTACGATACCGTCGTGTTCGACAACGACGGTGTCCTCGTGGGCCGCACGCGCTTCGACGTGCTCCGGGATGCGACCCGGAACGCGTTCGAGGAGTGCGGCGTCGAGGAGCCCGATCCGGACGACGTAGAGCAGATGACCATCGGTGCGACCCCCGGTAGCGTCGGCACCGTCTGTCAGACGTACGACCTCGACCCGGGGTCGTTCTGGCGGACGCGCGACGACGTGGTGTCGCGGGCCCAACAGCAGGAGGCCCGTCAGGGACGCAAGACGCCGTACGACGACCTCGACGAGCTCCAGGACCTCGACGTCCAGATGGGGATCGTCTCGTCGAACCAGCAGGCAACCGTCGACTTCCTCGTCGATCACTTCGACGGGTTCGACCGGATCGGCGCCGCGTACGGTCGCGAGCCGACGATCCACTCGCTCCAGCTCCGCAAGCCGAACCCCCACTACATCGAGCAGGCGCTCGGCGACCTCGACGCGGACAACGCCCTGTTCGTCGGCGACAACGAGTCCGACGTGCGCGCCGCCGAGAACGCCGGGATCGACTCCGCGTTTATCCGCCGTCCCCACCGCCGCGACTGGGAACTGAACGTCTGGCCGACGTGGGAGATCGACCGGCTCTCCGACCTCCACGACATCGTGGAGTGAGGCCGAGCCCCTTCCGAGCGTCCGCTTTCCGGCAGCGACGCGTCGACGACGACCGCGGGCCGCGTCCGGCGATGAAGCGTTTAAATCGCATGGTGCGTAACTCGCCTCCGTGACCGACTCGCCCCCGTGGGCCGACCTCTTCGGCCATCCCGAACCGTACCCCGAGCAGGCCGACGGCATCGACGCCGCCGTCGACGCCGCCGCGGACGGCGGCTTCCTCGCCCTCGAAGGCGCCTGCGGGACGGGGAAGACGATGCTCGCGCTCACTGCCGGGCTCGACCGCGTCCGCGACCCCGACTCCGACTTCGAGCGGGTCTTCGTCCTCACCAGCGTCAAACAGCAGCTGCGCCAGTTCGAGACGGATCTGCGGGCGGTGAACGAGAACCTGCCGAGCGACTACGACCCCGTCTCTGGTCTCACCCTCGTCGGGAAGGCAGACGTCTGTCCGTACGCCCGCGAGAACCGGGGCGGGATCGACCGCGAGAACGTGTACGAGCGCTGCGAGGGGCTCCGCGAGCGGACCCGGAACCTCGTCGGCGACGGCGGCGCGACGACGACCGCGAACCTCGTGAGCGAGGCGCGGAGCCAGCAGGTGGGACTCATGGACTCGGGGTCGGCGGGACCCGCCGGCGGGACTGCCGCCGCCGACTCGGGCGCGCCCGACGCCGACTACCTCTCCGTCGACGGCGAGCCGACGCCGTATCGCCCCGACACGGAGGAGTACGACGACGTGGAGTTCTGCCCGTTCTACGCCGGCTTCCTCGACGACCTGCCGGAGGACGGCGAGCCCGCCGAGGCGGTCCCGTTCGACGTGACCGAGCTCGGCCACGTCGACGCCGACGAACTCGTCCGGCTCGCGGCGGGCCACGGCTCGTGTCCGCACTCGATCATGGGCGCGCTCGTCCCCGAGGTCGAGGTCGTCATCGGCAACTACTATCACGCGTTCGATCCGGTGACGACGGGGACGTTCACCGGCGCGCTCCTCGACGACTCGACGTTCGTCGTCTGCGACGAGGCGCACATGCTCGAACCGCGCGTCCGGGACCTCGTGAGCGACGCCGTCGCGGACGCGAGCCTCCGCGACGCCGAGAACGAGCTCACGCGCGTCGTTCAGCCCCTCTCGTTCGAGAGCGCGGGCGCCGAGTCGGACGACGCCGCCCTCGTCCGTGGCGAGCTGGAGGACGCGGACGTGACCGTCGAGGAGATCGAGGCGGTCCGAGAGTTCTACGCCGACCTCCGCGGCGAGCTCGACCGCCGCGTGACCGCGCACCTCGACCGCGAGCGCCCGGACTGGCGCGCGTCGATGCGCGACCTCGACGACGAGGAGATCCCGCTCCGCGACCCCGAGGAGCCGGGCGAAGACGCGATCACCGAGTGGGCCGACGGCGAGGGGTACGGCGAGCGCGTCTGGGCGCGCGCCGAGCAGGTCGGCGCGGTCGTCAAGCGCGTCCTCGACTCGCTCGAAGACGAGGACAAGCAGCGCGCCGCGCCCGGGGTCGGCCGCACCCTCAACGCCTGGTATCGCCAGGGACACACCGACTTCTTCCGCGCGATCGAGCTCGAACGCACGTTCGACGAGACGGAGCCGCCGGACTCGTGGCGGCGCGCGTACAACGCCCGCCTCGCGCTCCACAACTGCCTTCCGAGCGAACCGATCGGCGACCGGCTCGCCGAGTTCGGCGGCGGCGTCCTCATGAGCGCGACGCTGGAGCCGATGGACCTCTTCCGCGAGGTGACCGGACTCGATCACCTGGCCGAGCGCGGCCGCCCGGTCATCGAGCGGACGTACGGCCTCTCGTTCCCCGAGGAGAACCGCGCGAGCCTCGCGGTCGACGCGCCGAAGTTCACCCACCAGAACCGCGGCGCGCCGGGGGAGGAGAACCCGACGCGGCTCGCGCACCTCGACGCGACGGCCGCGGTCGCGCGCCGCGACGGGAACGTCCTCGTCGGCACCCCGAGCTACGCAGAGGCGACGTGGATGGCGGAGTCGCTCTCGGCGCGGCTCGACAAGCCTGTCCTCTTAGACGAGTCCTCCGGCGACCGAGAGACGGAGTCGCTGAAGGACGACTTCTTCGCCGGCGACGGCAAGGTGCTGGTGACGAGCCTCCGCGGCACCCTCACGGAGGGCGTCGACTACCGCGGGGACCGGCTCTCGGCGGCCGTCGTCTGCGGCGTCCCGATCATCAACACGGCGCGACCGCAGACGCGGGCGGTAATCACCGCCTACGACTGCCGGTTCGAGTCCGGCTTCGAGACGGCCCTGACGGTGCCCGCCGTCAGAAAGGCGCGGCAGGCGGTCGGCCGCGTCATCCGCGGACCGGACGAGCGAGGCGTCCGCGTCCTCCTCGACGCCCGGTACGCCCGCGACTCGTGGAACGCGGTCAGGGAGTACCTGCCCGATCACGAGCGGGAGGAGTACCAGCCGGTGAGTCCGGACATGCTGGATGTCGCGCTCGACCGGTTCGAGTCGCGCCGGTAGCCGGTGACTAACAGCGCGTTCAATGCGAGTAGGCAGCGCGTTCAATGCGAGTAGGCAGCGCGTTCAATGCGAGTAGGCAGCGCGTTCAATGCGAGTAGGCAGCGCGTTCAATGCGAGTAGGCAGCGCGTAACTACGTCTCCGGGGAACGTGTGTCAACGTATGGAACCACCCTCTCCCGGCGAACTGTACCACGTCGTCTGTCGCGAGTGCCCCTTCGAACGGCTGATCGGAATCGCGGGAGACGCGGACGACTACGGCCGCAACCACGCCGCAGACACCGGTCATCGAGTGGTGATCGACCGGGTCGAGTGAGTTTCGGCTCGCCCGGTCCGACGGTTTCGAGCGGGCCCGGTCACCCCGGCCAAGGCGTTTGAACGACCCTCAGACGACGTTCGAGTCGATGTCGCGCGGGAAGTTCGTGAGTCGCTCCGTTCCCGACTCGGTGATCGCCACCGTGTCCGAGTGTCGGTAGCCGTACTCGTCGGTGTACAGCCCGGGCTCGATCGTGTACACGTGGCCGGGCGCCATCACGGCGTCATCGCTGTCGTAGCGCTCGCCCCAGCCGCGGTCGATGTACGGCGGCTCGTGGGCGCCGAGACCGATGTTGTGGCCGACGTGGTGTTGCGCTAGGTCCGTCACGCCCTGCTCCTCGAAGTACTCCCAGACGACCTCGTCGACCTCGGCGACCGGCACGCCGGGACCCAAGGCGTCGATCGCGAGCGTCTGCGCTTCCAGCATGAGCTCGAAGTAGTGCTCCTGTTCGTCGGTGTAATCGCCGACGAACATCGTCCGTTCTAACTCCGAGCGGTAGCCGTCGACGTTCGCGGTCGCGCCCGTAACGAGCACGTCGCCCTCGGAGAGCCGCTCGTTCGGGGTGTGCCCGTGCGGGAGCGCGGTCTCCTCGCCGGAGATGTAGCCCGCGTGGACCGGCCCGTCGCCGCGGACGCGGACGCTGTAGGCGTCGCCGAGCGCGTCGAGCATAGCGCGCGACGCCTCCGTGGACGCGCGCTGCGAGACGGTCGCCGGGTGCGCGCCCGGTTCGGAGTAGTCGGCGAGGTAGCGGTGGCCGAGGTTCGCCCACTTCGCGGACTCGCGAATCAGGTCGACCTCCGCGCCGGACTTCGCCCAGCGCATCCGGTCGACCCACGCCTGGGCCCTGACGTCGACCGAGTCGGAAAACGCGGGCCCCTCGTACCCCATCACGCCCGGCGGGCCGTCGGCGTCGGCGGCTATCGTCTCGGCGCCGAGGTCGCGCAGCATCTCGACGGTGACCGAGACGGGCTCGCCACCGGGATAGTCGAAGTAGTGGTGGACGGCGTCGATCCGCGGGTTGGGCTCGACGCGCTCGACCTCCAGCCTCGGGACGGTTATCTCGACGCGGTCGTCGGTGACCGCGAGGACGACCGGCCGCTCCGTCTGGATGTGGTGGAAGCCGGTGAGGTACTCTATCGCCGTCGCGCCGACCCACGTCGCGGCGTCGGCGTCGGTGTCGGCGAGCCGGTCTCGGACGGCGGCGAGCCGGTCGTCGAAGGCCGACTCGGGAAGTCGCGTGGCCATGGCTCAGGGATGTGCGAACGCGCGCATAAAAAGTCGGGTAGCGGAACGCGAAGTACGGGCGTCTTCGGCGCCGGCTCAGCTCTCGCGGCGAGCGAAGGCGAGGTTGCCGGAGACGTTCTTGATGTAGGCGGTCACGGTCTCGCCCTCCTGCGCGCCGGGGACGAAGATGGTGTACTCGCCGCGCTCGGCGACCCCGTCGCCCTTGCGGCCGGTGCCGACGATCTCGAGCTCGTAGGTGTTGCCCGACTCGACGGCGTCCTCCTGCCGCTGGGTGTCGGAGGTGTTCTGCTTCGCCACCGGTCGGAAGGCCCCGCAGGCCTCACAGCGGAGCATCGGCGTCCGGTTCTCGGTCTCCAGTCGCGTGTCGGGGAGGCCGCACTCCGAGCAGGTGACGAACGACTCGATGTACGAGTCGATCGCGGCCTGGAAGTCGCGCTCGCGGAAGTTCCCGCTGTAGCGCGCGCGGCCGTCCTCGTACTGCCCGGCCGTCCCGAGCTCCTGCTGTATCTTCGAGTGGACGTGTTCGGGGTCGCGGCTCAGCGCGTCGGCGATCGCGGAGAGGTTCGTCAGTCGCGTGAACGCCCCGTCCTTCTGCGTTTCGGGGTCGGGTACCGACAGCCGCTCGTCGGAGCCGCCGAGGTCCGGCACCTCCTCCATCGCGCGGTCGAGGCTCGATTCGTAATCCATACGCGATGGAACGACAGCGCGACGGAAATCGCTTCCGGGTTCGGAGCGGCGGCCCGGAATGGACCCGGTACTAGGAGAGTGGCAGTCGGCCAGAAGTAGCGGGAGGTAGATTTGAACTACCGATCTCCGGGTTATGAGCCCGGCGGAATCTCCTGGCTATCCCATCCCGCTATCGTAGCACAATCGCGTGTGACTGTTAAGGGTTCTGATCCCGCCGCCGGTGTGCGATTCGTCCACGCGTCTGCGCCGTTCGCGTTCCCCCGAATCGGTGCCGCGGGGACGTTCGATCACTCCTCGCTCGCGGCTTCGCCGTCCTCCGCTCGCGCCGCGATGGCCCTGATCCGTACTCGCAGCGCGAGAACCGCATATCCATCGCTGAACACCGATCCGACGGACCCGTCGATCACTTCCCGACGGTCCGCGGCCGAGCGTAAAAATGATCCCGGGACCGCCCCTCCATTGCGTCGGCCGCAAACAATTTCACACATCATAGATAGTGATAGACGATGTACAAGCCGCTGTTGACGACGGACTTTCTGGACCGGGCGCGACGCCACTACGCCGACGAGGAGGCCGTCCTCGCGGTCGACGGGACGCGGTACACGTACGCCGAACTCGGCGACCGCGCCGACCGCTTCTCCGCCGCGCTTCAGGCGCGCGGGATCGAGAAGGGCGACCGGGTCGCGGTGTTGGACCCGAACACGCACTACCACTTGGAGGCCGCCTACGGCGCGATGCAGGTCGGGGCGATCCACGCCCCGCTGAACTACCGGCTTACGCCGGACGACTTCTCGTACATGCTCTCCGACGCCGGAGTCGACGCCATCTACGCCGACGCCGAGTACGCCCCGAACGTCGAGGCGATCCGCGACGAGGTGCCCACGGAGACGTTCCTCACGAACGACGCCGACGCGGTCGAAGGCGACTGGGAGTCGTTCGACGCGGCGCTCGACGACGCGGACCCGGACGCCTACGAACGGCCGGCAATGGACGAGGACGACGTGATCACGATCAACTACACCTCCGGCACCACCGGCGACCCGAAGGGCGTGTGTCGGACCCACCGGGCCGAGACGCTCCACGCGTACCTCATCTCCATCCATCAGGAAATAACGGACGACGACGTGTACCTCTGGACGCTACCGATGTTCCACGTCAACGGCTGGGGCCACATCTACGCGATCACCGGGGCCGGCGCTCGCCACGTCTGTACCCGCGGGGTCGACGTCGCCGAGACGTTCGACCGGATCCGGAGCGAGGACGTGTCGTACTTCTGTGCGGCGCCGACCGTCCTCAACATGCTCGGCGACCACCACGCCGAACACGGCGGCGCGACGGCCGGCGACAACGACGTGCGGGTCGCCACCGCGGGCGCGGCGCCGCCGGAGGCGACGATCCGCACCGTCGAGGAGGAGTTCGGCTGGGATCTCAAACACGTGTACGGCGCGACCGAGACGGGGCCGCTGATCACCACCTCCGACGCGAAGCGCCACTTCGAGGCGGACTCGGACGACCGCTTCGCCGTGAAGAAGACGCAGGGGATCGGCTACCTCGGCACCGACGTACGCGTCGTCGACGAGAACGGTGAGGACGTGGCCGCGGACGGCGAGACGATCGGCGAGATCGTCGTCCGCGGTAATCAAGTGATGGACCGCTACTGGAACAAGCCCGAGGCCACCGAGGAGGCGTTCTCCGAGCGGTTGGAGGGGTACTACCACATGGGCGATCTGGCCGTCGTCGACGAGGACGGGTTCGTCTCGATACAGGACCGCAAGAAGGACATCATCATCTCCGGCGGGGAGAACATCTCCTCGATCGAACTGGAGGACACACTCTTCGAGCACGACGTCGTCTCCGACGTGGCCGTGATCCCCGCGCCCGACGAGCGGTGGGGCGAGACGCCGAAGGCCTTTGTCGTCCCCGAGGGCGGCGACCCCGACGACGCGGGCGCGACGCCCGAGGACCTGAAGACGTTCGTCCGCGAGCGCGTCGCGGACTACAAGACGCCGGGCGAGGTGGAGTTCGTCGCCGAACTCCCGACCACCGCGACCGGCAAGATCCAGAAGTACGAACTGCGCGAGCGCGAGTGGGACGAGGAGGACCGGATGGTCGGCGAGGGATAACCGGCGCCTCTCCCGCGGTCGTACGAGAAAAGAAACCGTTCAGACCTCTTCGACGCCTTTCGGCTCTGCTTCGTCGGCGTCGTCCGCTTCGCCGGTCTCCGCCTCGGCGCCGCCGGAGTCGCCCAGTCGGTCCGTGTCGATGCTGACGCCCGGAGGAGTCACCACGAGGAAGCCGCGGAAGTGCATCAGCTCGCCGTCCATCTCCTTCACGTCGCGCGCGAAGGGGGCGGCGAGCTCGTTGAGGTCGCCCTCGATCGACAGCACCAGCGTGTTCCCGTAGTCGACGCTGCGGACCCACTCCTCCGGGTCGGTCGTGCCGTCCAGCACGCCGAGGACGACGTCGCCGGCCGCCGCGAACGCCTCGTCCATCTTCTCCTCGGCGTCCCGCAGGTCGAGGTCCCAGTCGCTCATACGTGGTCGTCGACAGGCGGCGGCAAAAACGTTCGGACGCGCGCCGCGTCTCCGGTCCGAGCCGCCGTCCGGTCGCGGAGTGGTTAAGTACGCACCGACCCCAGCGATAGGCATGGAACGCACGCGGCGGTCCCTGCTCGCGGCCGGGGCCACGGCCGGCGTCGTCGGTGTCGCCGGCTGCCTCGGCGGCGGAGGCGGCGACGGAAACGGCGGCGAACTCAGCCTCGACACGGGGTCGTACGACTGCTCGCTCTCTGAGCCGACGGACCCCGACCTCGACTACCGGCCGACGCTCGGGGACCCGGACGCGGACGTGGTCGTCCGGGCGTTCGAGGACTTCACCTGCGGGCACTGCGCGACGTACAACCTCGACCACTTCCCGACGATCCGCGAGGAGTACGTCGGCCCCGGACGGGTCCGCTACGAGCACTGGGATTTCCCGATCCCGGTCAACGAGCGGTGGGCTGTCCCGGTCGCCAGCGCGGCCCGCGGGGTCGGGATCCGTCACGACGACGAGGCGTTCTTCGAGTTCGCGAAGGCGGCCTACGAGTCGCAGGGGAACTACAGCGGCGAGGCGCTCGGCGCCGCCGCCGAGACCGCCGGCGCGGACCCTTGTGCGGTGTTGTCCGACGCGGAGTTCTCCACGTACGAGGCGGCTACGCAGGACGACAGGTCGGAGGGCTCGTCGATGGGCGTCGAGGGGACGCCGACGATCTTCGTGAACGGCGAGCCGGTAGAGGGCGGGTACGCCGCCGAGACGGTCGCCGCGGCGATCGACGCCGAACTCTGAGGCGCGTGACGGCCCCGGCCGGACCCGAGTCGTGAGGGAACTCTCCGGCCGATACTCTGCGGAGCGTCGGTCTTTTGCCCGTTCGCCCCGTCGTACCCGCAGATGAGCGACGGCGATTCCTCCGCCGCGACCGCGGCCGGCGGCGACCGCGCGGCCGAGATCGACACCGCCGGAGCCGCGGCCGACGCGACCGACCGCCGCCGGCTCGGCGCGGTCGTCCTCGCGGTGCTGATCTCGCAGGTCCTCCTCTACCCGGGCGTGCCGGACCTCGTGGTCGCGCTCGGCGCCCCGGCCGGCATCGACGCCGGGATGTGGTTCCTCGTCGCGGAGTTCGGCGCGTTCGTGACGTTCGCGGTCGTCTGGGGCGCGCTCTCGGACGCGCTCGGGACGCGAGTTCCGCTGATCGTCACCGGCGCGCTCGGCGGCGCGGCCTCCTACGTCGCGCTCGCGTCGCTGCCGGGACTCGGGCTCGGCTTCGGGGCCGCGCTCCTCGTCAGGGTCGTCGGGGGCGCCCTCACTATCGGCGCGTTCTCGCTGTCGATCACGCTGTTGATGGACCTTCGCGGCGGCAACGGCCGGAACATGGGGACCGCCGGGTTCGCCATCGGCCTCGGTGCCGCGGTCGGCTCCGTCGTCGGCGGTTCGCTCGCTGGCCTCGGCGCGCTGTACCCGGTGTACGCCGGGGCGGTCGTGCTGGCGGCGGCGGGGCTGTTGGCGGCGACGGTCGACGACCGAAGGAGGACCGCGGCCGCGAACAACTCGGAGGCGAGCGACTCGGCGAGTGAGACCGACGGGGGCGGCTTCCGGGACGTGCTCGCCCGCGCCCGGACGACGCCCGGCCTCCTCGTCCCGCTCGCGTTCGGCTTCGTCGACCGACTGACGGCGGGCTTTTTCGCTTTGGTCGGCGTCTACTACTTCCAGGACCCGGCGACGTTCGGGCTGTCAGCGGCCGGCGCGGGCGCGACCCTCGCGCTCTTCTTCGTCCCGTTCGCGCTCCTCCAGTCGCCGCTCGGCGCGCTCTCGGACCGGATCGGCCGCTTCCTCCCCGTGGTGGCCGGGTCGCTCGCGTACGGCGTCGCGACGGTCGGCGTCGGCGTGGCGCCCGCGTACCCAATCGCCGCGGCGCTGATGGTCCTCGTCGGCGTCTGCGGCGCCCTGATGGCCCCCGCGACGATGGCCCTCGTCACCGACCTCGTCGAACCGGAGGTGCGGGGCGCGGCGATGGGGCTGTTCAACGTGTTCGGCTCGCTCGGCTTCCTCGCCGGTTTCCTCGTCGGCGGGAGCGCCACGGGCGCGTTCGGGTACACGCCCGCGTTCCTCGCGGTCGGCGGACTGGAACTGGCCATCGCGCTCGCGCTGCTCCCGGCGGTCCGGTCTCTCTCGCCCGGCGCGGGCGTGATCGGTCGACTCGGCGCGGAGGGGTGAGACCGACGCCCCCGGCCCGGAGCGTCGCGTCGGGAGTCCTGCCGAGTCGGATCCCACCGCGCCCCAATCTCCGGCGCGTCCGAGCCTCCGGCGCGTCTAAGCCTCCGGCGCGTCCGATCCCTCGCCCGCCCCGAGGCGAGTCCTTTTAACCGGCGCGTCACCTCCGTTCGCGTAACCGATGGACCTCCTCGTGGTCGGCGCCGGCGAGATCGGTCGCTGGGTCGCCGACACCGTCTCGGCCGACGCCGCGCCGGTCGACGCGACCGTCGCGTTCGCCGACCGCGACCCGGCCGTCGCGGCCGACGCCGCCGCGGACCGCGACGCGAGGGCGGTCGACGCCGACGGGGACACCGCCCACGACGCCGTCTGCCTCGCGGTGCCGATGTCGGCGGTCCCCGCGGCGGTCGAGGCGTACGCGCCCCGCGCGGAGCGGGCGATCGTCGATGTCTCCGGCGAGATGACCGACGCGCTCGCGGCGATGCGCGAGCATGCCCCCGGCCTCGAACGCGCGAGCTACCACCCGCTGTTTGCCCCGCCGCGCGTTCCGGGGAACGTCGCGGTCGTCGTCGACGAGGGCGGCCCGACGGTCGACGGGCTCACCGACTCGGTCCAGGCGGGGGGCAACGACGTGTTCGAGACGACCGCGGACGAACACGATGCGGCGATGGAGACGGTCCAAGCGGGCGCGCACGCCGCGGTGCTCGCGTGGCGGCTCGCCGCGGACCCGGTCCGCGAGGAGTTCCACACGCCGGTGTCGGCCGCGCTGGAGGAGGTCGCCGACACGGTCACCGAGGGCTCGCCCGCGGTGTACGCGGAGATTCAGCGCGCCTTCGACGGCGCGGACGGGGTGGCCGACGCCGCGGCAGAGATCGCGGCGGCCGACGACGAGGCGTTCGCCGCCCTCTACGAGCGCGCCCGCGGCGACCGCGAGGGGCGAGACCGGCTGGAGTGAGCCGACGCGAAGCAGACGAGAAACCATGATCGACAGAACCGCGGTCCGGAACAACGCGAACTACCTGCGCAACGTCAGACCGATCGACCCCGAGGAGATCGCCGAGTACATCGAGGGGACGCCGCACCCGGCGGTCGTCCGCGAGACGCTCCGCGAGGAGGCGTTCGACCTCCGGCTCCGCGAGCGCGAAGACGGGGCGTTCGTCCCCGTCGAGGAGTCGCCCGTCGACCCACCGGGCTGGGCCCCGGAGGCACTTCCGGAGGCGTACGCGTTCGCGGTTGAGGACCTGCTCGTCCGCGAGTACGGCGCCAACTGGCACCGCGGCGAGTCCGGGGACGAGCTCCGCGAGCGGGTCCGCCAGCTGAAGACGGACTACCTCTACGAGAACGAGGTCGAGTACGACCGCGTCGCGGCGCTCGGCTACGCGATCTACCACCTCCCCGCGTACTACGCCACGGTCGGCCACGTCCTCGACGACCTGACCGAGAACGGCCTGCTCGACCGGACGCTCCGCGTCCTCGACGTGGGAGCCGGCGTGGGCGGCCCCGCGCTCGGCCTCCACGACTACCTCCCCGACGACGCGATCGTCGAGTACCACGCCGTCGAGCCGAGCGCCGCGACCGACGTGCTCGACCGGCTCTTGGAGGAGACCGGCCGCAACTTCCGGACGACGCTCCACGAGGCGACGGCCGAGGCGTTCCTCGGTCTCGACGAGGGCGAATCGCCCGCCGCAGCGACCGACGACCCCTTCGACATCGTGATATTCGGTAACGTGCTCTCGGAGCTCGCCGACCCGGTCACGGTCGCCGACGCCGCCCTCGACGCGCTCGCGCCCGACGGGAGCCTCGTGGCGTTCGCGCCCGCCGACCGGAACACCGCGGTCGGGCTCCGGCGGGTCGAACGCGCGCTCGTCGCGGGCGACGGGGACGGCGCCGGCCCGGGACGCGACGCCGAAATGTACTCGCCGGCGCTCCGACTGTGGCCCGACGCGGTCCCGAGCGATCCGGGGTGGTCGTTCGACGTGGCCCCGGACCTCGCGGTCCCGCCCTTCCAGCGCCGGCTCGACGAGGCGACGGCGCGCGGCGAGACCGACGAGCCGGGCGAGTTCGTCAACGTCGATGTCCAGTTCGCTTACTCGATACTCCGCCCCGACGGGCGGCGACGGGTCGACATCGAGGCGAGCGCGGAGCGGTGCGCGCGCATGGCCGAGTCCGAGCGCCACGTCACCGACCGGGTGAACCTGCTCGCGGTGAAGCTGAGCCACGACCTGAGCGAGGGAGACAACGCGCTCTACCGCGTCGGCGACGGCTCGCAGGCGACCGACCACTACCTCGTCTGTACCCGCGAGACCGCGCTGAACCGCGACCTCCGCGAGGCCGACTACGGGTCGGTGGTCTTCGTCGAGAACGGGCTCGTCCTCTGGAACGAGGACGAGGGCGCGTACAACGTCGTCGTCGACGACGAGACGGTGGTCGACCTCGTCGCGCCCTGAGCGGTCGCGGGCGCCGGGTCCGACGAGCCGGACCGCTCCGGCTCAGCCGTTGGCGTACGGTTCAGTCGCTGGCCACCGGTTCGATCAGGTCGGGCGCGTCGACGCTCGGCGAGTTCACCCGCGTCGACACCGGGTGCGCGGTGAGGTCGTCGCTCGGGTACGGGTCGAGCAGCGCTGCGGCCTCGTCGGGGCCCCCGTGGAGCCACGTCTCCTCCTCGCTCGCGTCGGGGTCGAGTATCACCGCCATCCGGTGGTGGAGGTCAGCCACGAGGTCGTTCGGCTCGGTGGTGACGATCGAGAACGTCTCGACCGCGTCCGGTTCGTCGCCCGTCTCGCCGCCCTCGCCCCCGCCGCCC